>JAFDFZ010000028.1 GCA_019309565.1 Deltaproteobacteria bacterium | reverse complement strand
GATCATGGATCCGGGAATTGACGGCTATGAAACCTATAGAAGAGTTCTTGAATTTAAGAGCAAACAGAAAGCGATAATAGTTAGCGGGTTCTCTGAAACAAAACGTGTAAAGGCCGCCCAGAAATTGGGAGCAGGTGTTTATGTCAAAAAACCTTATCTTTTGAATAAAATCGGACAGGCCGTAAGAGCAGAATTAGACAAACAAAAGGCAAATAGTCAGTAGACAGAAAACGGAAAATCTGCTTTGAATAAATTCAAGGGTAAATTCCTTTAACGAAGTGACGATTTTTATCTTAACACCAGCCTCACATAGGAGTTGCTAATGAACGATTGTTTTTACCTGATGGAAAGCGAAGAAGAAACGCTTCGTTTGGAGTTGAAAACTGACCCTGAACATGTAGAGCAGCAGGCACGATGGGCTGGAGTAAAGCAGGGTATGAGGGTTGTTGATATTGGCTGCGGAACAGGAAAAACTACTTATTATATCCATAAACTTACCAGCCCAAACGGCAAAACGGTTGGGATTGATATCTTAGAAGATAGAGTAAGATACGCATTAGAACACTATAAAAAAGATGATAATATTGATTTTTTTCAACGAGACATCCGTAAGCCACTAACTGATTTAGGATCATTTGATTTCGTATGGATTCGGTTTGTGCTTGAATACTTTCGTTTGGGAGGTTTAGATATTGTTAAAAATGTATGTTCTATTTTAAAGCCTGGAGGAATTATTTGTCTCATTGATCTGGACCATAATTGTTTATGCCATTTTGAGATGCCAGAAAGATTAGAAAAATCCATGTTCGGTCTGGCCAGTGCTCTTAGAAAAAATGCAAATTTTGATCCCTATATGGGCAGAAAGTTATACTCTTACCTGTATGATCTTGGTTTTCAAGAAATTGAGGTAAATGTTGAAGCCCACAATCTGATTTATGGCGAATTAAACAAAATCGATGCATTTAACTGGAAAAAAAAGCTTGAAGTGGCTGCCAGCCGCTCTGGTTATGGGTTTAATGAATACAAAGCCGGATTTGTTGAGTTTTTCGATGAATTTATGCAGTTTTTTTCCAGTCCGAAGCGGTTTACGTACACCCCCGTAATTATGTGCAAAGGCAGGAAACCACACAAGTAAACAAATTCAGGTAACCAATTCTTAATGATCAAATTGATCGAAGCACACGGTCGATAAATTTCAAGTAAGAATCTAAATAATTGAGATCTAATACCCACAATGTGTACAACTTCTCGCAAGGGATCTGCTGGCTTTCGGTATGTGTGCTCGTGCTTGTGAAAATAAGCACCGGGATCTTATCTTGCTCATAATGGAAGGAAAGCAACGATAGCATTTGATTAAGAACTTCACGGGGAAAATCATCTCTATCAATGATAATGATGAAAATGCAATTGATCAGATCAGAAAGATTGATGCCTATATCTGAAATACTAACAAGTGCTACTGCTTTTAACATCCCATCCTTTTTAAGTGAAAAAATTTTCTTTTCCAATTTGAATCCATTCCTGCGATATTCCAACATAACTTCATTATTCTTTTGATACCCCGGTTCAATACCAAGGGCTTTAAGCATCAACCCGTCAGAGATCTGCTCGTAATAGCTTTCCAGCTCAATTAAATCATCCAGGTTAGCACTTTTCAGCTCCCAGGGATCCTGCATATCTAACAAGTTATTAAATTGCTTGTGAAAATGGGAATATGCAAAAGTGTCCAAAGAGCATTTTTGGGGATCTTTGATTACCCTGGCAGCACCCCCTAGCACTCGATTTGGAAACCTGTTTTCAGGCCTGAAATAACAAAATATTCGATCTATGTGAGCTGAGAAAACATTGTGGGCATCATTAAGAAAATGATTCATCTGACTCAACACGTCGATTCCTGCCCTAATTGAAACAGATCTATCTGCCGCGTGATGATGGCCCATCCAAGAATTCTCGTAAAACCGAATCATCGACATATGACCTAAAATACGACCGCCAACCTGATATATGAAATGTCTGGCAATAGTTGGATGTTGCGTGTAAAGCTTTTCATATTTGGACTTAATTTTTTCTTTGTTGGTATGAATAAAAGCATATTTTTCAGGATAGATAAAACCAGAAACGAAAAAAAATCTCCACAGCGCATCCATATCAACTGTATTACAGAAATATGAGTATTTATCTTTTGCTTGATTCAATAACGATAAAAGTTTGGAATGGTTTTCGAAATCCATATCCAGAATTGCAAGGCCACATATTACTTGATTATTATCTTCATTATCTTTTCTGTGAATAACTTGAGCTTTGCATCGAATATTAAAACTATTTGCGAAGCTAAGATCCAAGACGGGTATTATCAGGCCTGGTAAAAGCGTGGCGCTATCGGCATTCTCTTCCACTGAAAAACCTGTTCCCGAAATACTCACAACTTTAAGAACGATGCTCTTCTTTGTGAAAGGATGTTTGAAAATCATGTCCAGCTGAGGTTTAAGGTAATATCTAAAGCTGCGGTATTTTTTAGGTTTAAACCTCTGTATATGATGGTTGAGTGGCTTTAATACAACCATTCTGTTGTTCTGACCAGTGGATTGCCTGAGAATTTTGCATTCTCCGGAGTAAAGCATTTCATCTGCCTCTGTAATGATCACGTTCACAGGTAATAGAGGATTTATCCATCGAAATGGTTGAAAAGGCATGGCTTTTAGTTCAAGTTTGAAGGAATTTGCATTAAAGTCTATAAGTTTGCCAGAAAAAACCACGCTGTTTTGTATTAATCTTGCATCAATAGTGTTACATAAATACCGAATGACTTTCCTCGATCTGAGCTCAAAGCATGTTTCAGGCAAGCGAAACTGGATCCCCCTATGGGTTATGCGTTCTACGTGAGGCTGAACAATTAGAAGCTTTTGCCTGTCAGGAATATGGATGTTTAGAAAACTGTGTGCCTTTAGCTTATCGACAATGCCATGAGTATCTTCCCAAACACAATCCAGAATTTCTCCTGAACAAGGCAGTGGCCTTGCAGCAAGAGTCAAAGTCCGTTTATATTTACGATGTTCGAAATTAATAAAAATAGTACCATTTTGAAAGTTGATATAATTCAATTTGTTGACAAAGTGTTTCTTTTTTACCTCCTTGCCTTGTTTCGAAGAGCATTCTTTACTAATATTTTCAGCCGGAAGTGGAAGTGTGCGCACATTATCCATTTTGAAACCTTCCTTGCATATAAAATGATAAAGGTCACAGATAAAAAGGAATTTTCAAAAAACTGTTGAGTCAAAGGTCGTTTAAAGAAGGTTGATTTAGTTGATTTAAAAGATACTTATGCAAACATGTTATCTGCCTTCTGAAGCAGAGCATTATGTTTTCTGCTAACACATATCTAAAATGAGGTAAAGGGATTTTAAAACAGCAAAAGCAGTTTTTTCAATAATGACAATGGCTGCCATCGAGCTAACATATAACACCTATTTTTCTTGACATTATTTCTGATACAGGTAAATTGAGGTTTATCGATTTGTTGAATAACAAGTGCTGTCCGTAATGATGTGTTTAAGCATGTGATAAACGAAGCATCAGGCAACCCCCCTTAACCTTGTCCGCTAAAAAGGAGCAGAGGAGATCACAAGAATAAACCGGATTGCACCGGAAAGTCGTTTAATACCATGGCAATTTTAACCTTTGACAAAAGGAGGCCAAGATGCCTGAAAGTGTTTACAAAATCATCGAGTTGGTTGGAACCAGCCCCGATTCCTGGGAGGAGGCTGCTAAAAATGCAGTGGAAATAGCGAGCAAAAGCCTAAGGAATCTTAGAATTGCGGAAATATCCGAACTGGACATGAAGCTTGAAAATGGCAAAGTCGTAGCGTATCGGGCAAGGGTGAAACTTTCATTCAAGTACGAAGGCGGCGATTGATTAGGAAGTGGCTTATGATTTAAGGAGCGATGAATTTTGAAAAACCCCCTGTCCTCTCATTTATTTTCGCCCAGATGAACGCCTCTTCGCTCCCGAACCCTGACGACAACCACTTCTCCTTGCGCGCATTCTTCGCCGTTTGCATAGACCGAGCAGGCTATGATAGCCTTCTTTTCCGTCAGTTCCTTCGGTTGGGATCGTAAAACGAGCTCGGTACCGATGGGGGTAGGCTTAAGGTAGCTTACATTCAGGTTCGCAGTAACAAATGTTATTTCTGGTTGCGTTCCCGGCTCTCTGCCTTCTGCGTGATATGCCGCTGCTGCCGCTGTACCTGTGCTGTGACAGTCGATTAGGCTTGCAATCAACCCGCCGTAGACGACACCTGGAAATGCGGTATGGTACGATCGGGGGGTGAACCGCATCACCCCCTGTTTTCCGTTCCAGTGGGTTTTCAGATGAAGTCCATGGGGATTATTCCGGCCGCACCCATAACAGATGGCCACATCCTCCGGATAGTAGTCTTGAATCGCTTTGTCGGTCATGTTCTTCCTCTTTTAATTCTTATTTTAATTTTTAATTCTATGAAAATGTGAACCCTTGAACCCTTTGGGGGTACTGACAATTAAACTGAAGCCTTCACCTAACCCCGTTGTTGAATAGCAACTTTTGTCTGAAACCTGTAAGCTGGGTTTGATCGTGTGCCAGGGGCATTTTGCCATGTGTTTTATGCAACTACGGGGTATGGGCCATGATTTTTCTCCCATTCACCGATCGGAGCAATAAGAGTATTTTACAGCTCCGATACAAAGGGCAGAGCAGTCTCCTTAACGGCCTGCCTCTTAACTCAGCCTTCTTAACATTGATCTTTTCGATTCACAAGAAATCATTCATGTTGGAATCCATGTCTTGAATTTTTTAAATTCGTTTTTATCTTTATGGCCGAAGAAGCCTGTATCAATACCGGTGAATATATCCGGAAATATCCCTGTCAGATTTAAGGAGTTCTTGTTTATGGGTAATCAAATTCGAACCACGATTTTGCTTGCGTTGCTTACCGCTTTTATTCTCTGGATCGGTCAGCTATTCGGCGGCCAGCAGGGGATGATTTTAGCGTTGATATTTGCTGGTGGGCTTAACTTTTTCAGTTACTGGTATTCGGATAAGGTGGTTTTGAAGATGTATCGCGCCCAAGAAGCCACCGCCCAGCAGGCACCGGAATTGTACCAAATTGTAAGCCATCTTGCCCAAAAGGCTGGAATTCCCATGCCCAGAATATATATTATTCCCCAGGAAGCACCAAACGCATTTGCAACCGGAAGAAACCCGGAACATGCTGTTGTTGCCGTAACCCAGGGACTTCTTAAGGCAATGGACAAAGATGAAATTGCCGGTGTGCTGGCCCACGAGCTGGCTCACGTAAAAAATAGGGATATCCTGATCGGTTCCATTGCAGCGACCATGGCGGGGGCTATCATGATGTTGGCGAACATGGCACGGTGGTCTGCCATGTTCGGGGGCTTTCAAAGCGACGATGACGAAGGCGGCGGTATGGGGGTGGTCGGTTTGATCGTCATGTCGATCCTGGCGCCCCTGGCCGCGGTAATTATTCAAATGGCCATATCGCGTTCAAGAGAATATCTGGCAGATGCCACGGGTGCCAGTATTGCCGGTCATCCAGAAGGTCTTGCACGGGCACTGGAAAAGCTGGGTGCATATTCAAAACGTATCCCGCTTGACGCAAGCCCGTCAACCGCCCATATGTTCATCGTAAACCCGCTTTCAGGAAAGAGCCTCATGAATCTTTTCTCAACCCACCCGCCCTTGGAGGAGCGTATTCGTCGTCTGCGCGGAATTAATCCTGTAGGTTCAGACGGAGGTGCCCGGGAAGACCGGCGTCTCTCCGATGCCCGAGATTTCTGGAACCGGCTTTCATGATAATCATTGCGGAATAGTATTCTTCGTTCTTAAATTCCCTGAAACGTAAATTTCTGATCAGTACCCACAATATATTGTGCTTCTTTTTTCCTTGACACACTATAATTTATTCTTTATAGAGAACATGAAGTTTTACACCGATACTCAACGCTTGGAGGGATTGATTTTCTCAAATTTCCCGCTAACTACCAGATATATCGATTCAGGATGAGGGCCTTTATATATAAAGAATTGGAGGCAGTAAGGTTTCGGTGGATAAGGCAAAATCGATGTAAAAAGGAGGTGATGTGGAAAAATAAGGCAAAAGCGATTCATTTGAGCACCAATAACTAATAAAAACAACAGGGAGGGCTCGCATGAATTCATTAGTTATAGTTGTGGGTGCGGTAATTTTATATATAATCGCTTATCGCACCTACGGCAAATATTTAGGCAGTAAAATCTTTAAACTAGATCCGGAAGCTGTGTGCCCCAGCAAAGAATTTCAGGACAACGTCGACTTCGTTCCCACCCAGAAACCAATCCTTTTCGGCCATCATTTTACATCCATAGCAGGAACAGGCCCGATCGTGGGCCCGGCCATTGCCATAATTTGGGGATGGGTGCCGGCTTTGATTTGGGTGTTGGTTGGTTCCATTTTTATGGGAGCAGTGCATGATTTCGGAGCCATGGTGGTCTCGTTGCGCAACCGGGGTCGGTCCATCGGTGATATTGCCGCAGACATCGTAAATAAACGGGTGCGAACGCTGTTTTTGCTTATCATATTTTTTGAGCTGTGGATCGTTGTTGCCATTTTCGGGGTCGTCATCGCTGTGATTTTCATAAAGTATCCCGGAGCGGTGCTACCGGTATGGCTGGAAATTCCCATTGCTGTGTGGCTGGGTCATATGGTTTATAAAAAAGGGGCACCCCATTTCAAATTGAGTATCATTGCCGTAGCTGTCATGTATTTAACGGTTATCATCGGTACATATCTACCTATTAAATTACCGGCGATAGCAGGCCTTAATCCGGTGGCGCTGTGGGTTATCATTCTTTTGATTTATGCGTACATCGCCTCCACATTGCCTGTACAAACACTGCTTCAGCCAAGGGATTATATCAACTCCCATCAACTATTCGTTGCTTTGGGCGTGTTGGCGCTGGGTGTTATCGTGGCCCATCCCACAATGGTTGCTCCGGCGGCCAATTTTTCCCCCAAAGGGGCCCCTCCGATCTGGCCAATGCTGTTTGTGGTGATCGCCTGTGGTGCCATATCGGGTTTTCACAGCCTTGTATCTTCAGGTACTTCATCAAAGCAGTGTGATGCCGAAACAAACTCCCTTCCCATAGGCTATGGCGGCATGCTCATGGAAGGCATGCTGGCCACCTTTGTTATTGTAGCATGCGGGGCCGGGCTTGCCCTCGGACTCACAAAAGGAGGGGAGACCTTTACAGGTGTGGCGGCTTTCAGCCAGCACTACGCGAGCTGGGGGGCTGCAGCCGGTTTGGGCTCCAAGATTGATGCCATGGTGGTAGGCTCTGCCAACATGATCGAAAAACTTGGCATTCCCCACAAGATTACCATCACCATCATGGGTGTATTCATTGCATCCTTTGCGGCAACGACACTTGATACCGCTACCAGGCTGCAGCGGTACATTGTTGGTGAGCTCATGACGTCCTGGGGGCAGCCCGCATTAGCCAAAAGACACCCGGCAACACTGATTGCGGTGATCTCTGCCTTTATCCTCGCGTTTTACAACGGCAGCGGCAAGGGAGCGCTAACCTTATGGCCCCTGTTCGGCTCGGTAAATCAACTACTGGCAGGGCTTGCGCTTCTGGTCATCACGGTATACCTGGCCTATAAGAAGGCACCCCTGGCATACACCATGATACCCATGGTTTTTATGCTTTTTATGACCGGATGGGCTATGATCCTTAATTTGAATAAATTCTATAGCACATCCAATTGGCTGCTTTTCCTGATTGGCCTCGCTGTTTTTATCCTTGAGATTTGGATGGTAATCGAAAGCATTCTCGTATTAAAGAAGGTATATGGCGAAGAGATAGAGGCTGTGCCGGAACTTCGATAAAAGGGAATTTCCAATAAGGAAAACCGCTCCCCGAAACCCGGGAGCGGTTTTTTATTCGACGGATATCCTGGGTGTTCAAGACTGTAAACTGCAAAATTTACAAGTAATATTGAATAGTTAATATAGATATGACCAGTTAGCTGATCTTGTGGTTCAAAATTTTGAACTTCTTCAACTGGTGAAAATGACTTTAAAATCATATAGTTGGTGCCGACGGCCCAATCTAGGTTTAAAATCATGAACCAAAATTTAATAAAATCGTTTGATTTGTCCTGGGAAAAGACGAGTAAGTTTCATCGAAATTTTACATAACCAACTAAAATAATTGTAAATAGTTATTATTGAAAATATACTCTCAAAACTTGGCAAACATTTTGCTTTAAATATTATCAACCGAATACTTCTTCATCTGTTCTCCTCCTTTTTTTGAGGCTAATCAGCAACGCTGATTAGCCTTTTTTATTCGGAGAAATAAAATATATTCAGGATCTACCGAGAATTGTTTTCTTTAAATCAATTTTCCTTGACAAGAAAATAATCTTTCCATTATTGTATCACCTTTATATCAATCGGCTGCTGCGGGCCGCTGGTTTTCATTTTGTCCGCCCTTATTTTGAGCGTAAGCAATATAGGGCTTTCCTGTTAAATGTAATTGTATTAGGATGGAAAACTACTTGAATAAAGAAAAAGATAAGATCCTCAACCAGTGGTTTGATCTTGTCATGAGGTCATATCCCAAGGATACCGCCAAATTCTACATGCGCGAGGAAGATACCTTTGCCAATCCTGTGGGAAGCACAATATTTCAAGGCCTCAACGCGCTTTTGGATGAGCTTTTCGGCGCAATGGATCATGAGACATTAAAATCTTCTCTTGATCCCATCATTCGGATTCGAGCTGTCCAGGGTTTTTCTCCTTCGGATGCGGTTGCCTTTATTTTCTCTTTGAAAACCATAATTCGAAAGAACCTTGCAAAGGAGATCAACAATAATCCAGAAGTTGCAACCTCTTTGCTTGCATTTGAAACCAACATCGACAGGTTGGGTTTGATCGGCTTTGATATTTACAATGCCTGCAAGGAGAAGATCCACGAATTGAAGGTAAAGGAGATAAGGAAAACAGCCTTTCGGAGGGTCAATAATACGAGTTTGCCCGCTAAGAGCCGGGTTGTTCCATCCAGATAGGCTATGGATGTTTCGCGAAAGCGGCATGTACCTGTAAAGATAAACTCAAGGGGAAATCGCAAATGAACCAAAACTACATTGCTCCCTTACTGGCAGTGATTGTGCTGTTTTTGATTGCCTACGTGGGCGTTGAGGCGGCAGGGCTTCAGATCCTGTTTGGAATCGTGATCCCTTATGTTGCCTTCGTTGTTTTTATCGTGGGATTCATTTACCGCATTGTCAACTGGGCTCAGTCTCCGGTGCCTTTTCGCATACCTTCAACATGCGGTCAGCAAAAGAGCCTGCCGTGGGTCAAACACAGCGTGTTTGAAAACCCTTCGACAATGTTTGGTGTCATTGTTCGGATGGCGCTTGAGATTTTATGTTTCCGCTCTTTGTTTCGGAATACAAAGGCAAAGATAACTAAAGGAGCTTTATTCTTTTACGAGATGGAGATATGGTTGTGGCTTGGGGCCATTGTATTTCACTATTGTTTTTTTGTGGTCCTTTTCCGCCACCTTAGATTCTTCACAGAACCGGTGCCATTTTTAGTTCAACTGGTTGAAAAGCTGGACGGCTTTATTCAGCTCGGCCTGCCTGGAATCATGATAAGCGGCTTGTTGCTGCTGGCTGCTGCAAGCTATTTACTTTTAAGACGGCTGTTCATTGCCCAGGTGAAGTACGTTTCGCTGGGATCAGATTATTTTCCACTTTTTCTTATCATGGGAATTGCCGTAACCGGTATTTTGATGCGGTATTTCACCCGAATCGATGTCACGGCGGCAAAAGCACTGGCCATGGGGCTGGTAACCTTTCGACCCACCGTTCCAGAGGGGATCGGCGGTGTTTTTTATGTCCACCTGTTTATGGTAAGTACCCTGATGGCCTATTTTCCTTTCAGCAAGCTCATGCACCTGGGAGGTATTTTCTTCAGTCCCACACGGAATCTTAGGGGTAACAGTCGAGAAATCCGACACGAGAACCCATGGAACTATCCCGTGAAGGTGCACACTTACGAGGAATACGAAGAAGAGTTTAGAGACAAAATGATAGAGGCTGGAATACCAGTGGAAAAGGAGTAAGGGATGTCTGAAGTTCCTGGACCAGAAGAACTTTTTTCGCAAATCGATCATCGTCCCCCTTCAAAGGACTGGATGGACACGCCAGTAGAGATTAAGAAAGGGATGTACTGCTACGCGGCCAATCCCAAAAGCGTGGAGTATGTGGGCCTTCCCAATGCCAGGGAATGGAACCCCCTGGATGACGACTGGAAGCTTCCGGAAAACTGGCAGCAGATAATCCACGAGGGGTTCAAAGAGCGGCTCGAAAGGTTTCGTTCCTTTAAGGTTTTCATGGATATCTGTGTTCGATGCGGTGCCTGTGCGGACAAGTGTCATTTCTTTCTGGGCGGTGGCGATCCCAAGAACATGCCTGTGCTTCGTGCCGAGTTGCTTAGATCCGTGTACCGGAATGATTTTACGGTGGCCGGAAAGGTTCTTGGAAAATTTGCGGGCGCCAGGCCGCTGACAGCGGATGTGCTGAAAGAGTGGTGGTACTATTTGTTTCAGTGCACAGAGTGCCGGCGCTGTTCGGTATTTTGCCCTTATGGCATTGATACTGCAGAAATTACCATCATGGGAAGAGAACTGCTGAACCTGCTTGGGCTTAATATCGACTGGATTGCCACACCGGTGGCCAATTGCTACCGAACCGGAAATCATCTCGGTATCCAACCCCATGCATTTAAGGATATGCTGGATTTCTTTGTGGATGATATCGAGGACATCACAGGTGTTAGGATAGAGCCGTCTTTAAATCGAAAGGGAGCAGAAATCCTTTTCATTACTCCATCGGGTGATGTATTTGCCGATCCGGGAACCTATACGTGTATGGGATACATGATGCTGTTTCATTACCTGCAGGATCTTGGTCTTGATATTACCTGGAGCACGTATGCATCCGAGGGAGGCAATTTCGGTTTCTTCACCTCCCATGAGACCATGAAGCGGCTGAATGCAAAGATGTATGCCGAGGCCAAGCGACTTGGGGTAAAATGGATCCTGGGTGGGGAGTGCGGTCATATGTGGCGCGTCATCAACCAGTATATGGATACCATGAACGGACCGGCTGATTTTCTAGAAGAGCCGGTATCTCCCATCACAGGCACAAAATTTGAGAATGCGAAATCCACCAAAATGGTGCATATTATTGAATTTATAGCAGATCTTATTAAACACGACAAGCTCAACCTGGATCCTCAAAGAAACGATCACCTTAAGGTGACGTTTCACGACTCCTGCAATACCGCAAGGGGTATGGGAATTTTAGAAGAACCCCGTTATGTGATTCGAAATGTGTGCAACCACTTCTATGAAATGCCTGCCAATACCATTCGGGAAAAAACGTTTTGCTGCGGCAGTGGAGCGGGGCTCAATGCTGGAGAGGACATGGAGCTTAGAATGGTCGGAGGGCTGCCAAGGGCCAATGCCGTGAAATACGTTCACGAAAAATTCGGGGTTAACATGCTCGCCTGTATCTGTGCCATCGATCGGGCTGCACTTCCAACGCTTATGGAATACTGGGTGCCGGGGGTGGAGGTGACGGGTGTCACGGAATTGGTGGCCAATGCATTGATTCTGCCGGGCGAAAAAAAGCGAACCACAAACCTGCGCTCGGAGCCGCTGCCGGGTATGGAGGAAGAAGATGCCGAATAAAAAGCAGATCTATGACAAGGGGATTGTTATAGCAGGTATTGTTGTGTTCAGCATCCTGATATCCTTTCCCTTCTGGTACAACCTCGGGAAAGCCGCACCCGCACCGCAACCCGTTCTTACCGAAAAGGCAAAAGCAGCAAAGGAATGTGTTCGATCCACCGATTACATGAAATCAGAGCACATGCAGTTTCTGGACATCTGGAGGGATACGGTGACGCGAGACGGAAAGCGCATGTATGTCAACAGCAAAGGGAAGGTATATCGAATGAGTCTGACCAACACATGTCTGGACTGCCACTGGAACAAGACGGAATTTTGCGACAGGTGCCATAACTATGCCTCTGTATCCCCTTATTGTTGGCAATGCCACATCGATAACCCAAAGGAGATAAAGCGATGAAACCAAGCAGAAGAGGGTTTCTCAAACTTGCGGGGCTTTTCGCTTTGGGACTGGGGACGAAACCGGTTCTGGGAGCGTTCACGAAAGAAACAGCCTCTGAGCCGTTTACCGTACAAAGTGAAGATGCTTTAACCGCAAGGCATTGGGCCATGGTGATAGACACGCGGAAGTTTAATTCTCCGGAAGATCTTCAGCCCATGATCGAAGCCTGCCACACCGCTCACAATGTGCCCAAGTTTGAAAACTCCCGGCATGAAATCAAGTGGATATGGGAAGAAGCCTATGAAAATGCATTTCCCATGAAACAAACAAAATACCTGAACGAGCGGGTGGAATCCTTACCGTTTTTGGTGCTGTGCAACCATTGTGAAAATCCACCATGCTGTAGAGTCTGTCCCACAAAAGCCACCTTTAAACGGCAAAGCGATGGCATCGTGTTGATGGATTTCCATCGCTGTATCGGTTGTAGATTCTGCATGGCAGCATGTCCCTTTGGGGCTAGAAGCTTCAATTTCAGGGATCCACGACCGTTTATAGAGACCATAAATCCGGAATTTCCCACCCGAATGAGGGGAGTGGTTGAGAAATGCAATTTCTGTGCGGAAAGATTGGCAGAGGGAAAAATGCCCGCCTGTGTGGAGGCATCAGACGGGGCGATTGTGTTTGGGGACCTGGAAGACCCGGGTTCCGAAGTTCGGCGACTGCTAAGAGACCATTATACAATCCGGCGCAAACAGTCGCTGGGCACAGAGCCAAGCGTCTTTTACATAGTATAATAAAATGAACAGTCGGGGAGTTTTTCTTTTAAAACATTTTAGATCGCTGATGATTCATGGAGCAATTGATTACAAAAACACCCTGAGCCCTGAAATTAATGGGCCATCTAAAATTGATAACCTGCTGAGGTGACCAATGATTGAATTGATCTTTAAAGGAACCCGTCGATACTATGCATGGATGACAGCCCTGGTTGTTGCAATCGGGGTGGGATTTATATGCTATTTGTGGCAGCTAAACTTCGGCCTGGGGATAACGGGAATGAGCCGGGATGTGTCCTGGGGGTTTTACATTGCCCAGTTTACGTTCCTTGTGGGTGTTGCCGCTTCAGCAGTCATGCTGGTGCTTCCTTATTATCTTCATGACTACAAGGCATTTGGCCGGATCACCATCCTCGGAGAGTTTTTGGCGGTTTCTGCAGTTTCTATGTGCATTCTGTTCATTTTCGTTGACCTTGGCCAGCCGATGCGGGTTATGAACGTGATCATCCACCCAACCCCCACATCCATTCTTTTCTGGGATATGGTGGTCTTACAGGGCTATCTTTTGTTGAATATCATTATCGGATGGAATGTGCTTGCAGCCGAACGCAACGGGGTGGCACCCGCTGGGTGGCTTAAGCCCCTTATTTATCTTTCCATTCCATGGGCTGTCAGCATTCATACGGTAACCGCATTTCTATATGCCGGCCTGCCCGGCAGGGGATTTTGGCTTACAGCGATTTTAGCTCCCCGGTTTCTTTCCTCGGCTTTTGCTTCCGGGCCGGCCCTGTTGATTCTGTTGTGTCTTATTATTCGAAAGATCACAAAATTCGATCCGGGAAGAGAACAGATCCAGTCTTTGGCCAAAATCGTTACCTATGCGATTATTCTAAATGTCTTTTTCTTTTTGTGTGAAGTCTTCACGGTGTTTTACAGTCAAATCCCGGAACATATGACCCATTTTAACTATTTATTCACCGGGCTTCACGGCCACGGTATCCTGGTTCCCTGGATGTGGGCATCGCTGGCGTTAATGGTGCTTGCGATCGTTCTTTTAGTGATTCCAGCCACCAGACGCGATGAAGGAATCCTGGCCATATCCTGTGTGGCGGTATTTCTAGGCACCTGGATCGATAAGGGGATGGGGATGATTTCAGGTGGCTTTGTGCCCTCTCCGCTTCACCATGTAAACGAATATGTGCCCACTATCCCCGAACTTCTTATTGCACTGGGAGTATGGGCAACCGGTTTTTTTATCCTCACCGCCCTTTATAAGATGGCTGTAGCGGTAAAAGAGGAAATTCTCGCATAAAAGTGAGCCTGAGACAGAGCCTGACCACGGTTTGGAGAGCGGGATTATCGTAACTCAAATTTCCCACTCCCCTATTTCTATGAAATGCCTTATATGATGGCGTCGAATGAAATTTTTAAAGACAAAATACACTTTACCATCCTTCGATGAGGGCACAATAGGAGTCAACAAAGCGTTTAAACCAGAGCAATCAAGATCTTACGCTACTTAGCGCCACTTCCCTTGTGCCTTAAGCTTGATGTTTCCGATTGGATGGCCGCTTGAAGAGCTTCGGTGTAATTATTTTGCCTTTAAAAATTTTATTCGACTTAAAAACCTTTGGCAATTCACCGAGAATTGCTGTCCTGCTGAGCCTTTAGCACGTAACGCAGGCTTTCGTAAAGCGCAATGCCCACAGCGGTGGAAAGATTCAGACAGCGGATCTGATCTGTAATGGGAATACTGTACGTGGCATCCGAATACCTTGATAGGATCTTTTCCGGAAGCCCACAAGTTTCTGATCCGAAAATAAGAAACAGCCTCTCAGAGAACGGTAATTTCCAGTAGGGCGTCTTCCCTGTTTTTGTAAACACGGCCACTTCTCTGGGCTTTGGAGCCATTGTTTCGACAAACTTATCAAAATTCTCCCAGACCGAAACGGATACCCGTGACCAGTAATCAAGACCGGCCCTTTTAAGCTCCCGGCTGTTCAATGAAAACCCCAAAGGCTGAATCAGATGAAGGTGCGCTCCGACACCCAGGCATGTTCGGCCGATGTTTCCGGTGTTCCATGGAACCTCGGGGCAAACCAGGATCACATGGCGCTGAACACCGCTTGGGGATTGACCGCATATTGAAGCCATCATTGGCGTTTTCCACAATACGGGCAGTACAGAAACGATTTGTCCAGCGTTCGGCCGCACTGGCTGCACATCTGCACTTCTTTGGGCTGCCAGGGTTCCTCCACACCTCGGTATTCAAACCCCTGTTCCTGGCATCGATCGCAAACCAAAACAGGTTCCCCTTTTTTTACCGGGAAAATGGGAACAAAAAACAGGGTGAAGTAGTGGTCGATCCGCTTGAGATAAGCCCGGGTAAGACCACAAGAAGGGCAACGCCTGGGGGTGTTATCAACTGTTTTTATCTTTGGAGAAATTCCGGCAATAAGAAACATGGCTGCCCGTTATCAGAAATAGTATTGAAAAAGAAAAATATATTTTATAAGGATTTTAAGCTTAGTCAAGGAGAATAACCTGTTGTGATTATCGATTTTCATACCCATATCTTTCCGCCGACTATCCAATATGAAAGAGAAAAATACTTCTCTCAAGAACCGGCGTTCAAGCTTTTGTATGATTCACCGAAATCAAAGATGGCAGGGGCCGAAGCACTCATAGACTCAATGGATCAACATCGGATCGATAAATCCGTGGTTTTCGGATTCCCGTGGAAAAATCCCGAAATCGCCAAAGCGCACAACGATTACATCATGAACGCGGTTGTGAAATACAACAAGCGATTGATCGGTTTTTGCAGCCTGGATCCTTTTAACAAACATGCGGTTTCCGAGGCAAACCGTTGTATCGAGTCCGGGATCTCAGGTATCGGCGAGATTGTCGCTTATCTGAAAAAACTGGACAAGCGTTTCATCGAAAAAATGACTCCCCTGATGGCGCTGTGTCTTGAAAAAAATCTGCCAGTGCTGCTTCACACCAATGAACCCATAGGGCACAACTACCCGGGGAAGATACCGATGACGATCGCTGAGGTATACGAATTGGTAAAAAGATTCAGGAAAAACAAAATCATACTGGCGCATTGGGGTGGCGGCCTTCTTTTCTTTCATTCTCTCAAAAAGGAGGTGAAAGCCGCCCTCAAAAACGTTTACTATGATACGGCCGCCTCTCCTTATCTTTACGACCCCATGATCTATTCGGTGGCGGTACGAATCGTGACACCCGAGAAGATACTTTTTGGAAGCGACTTTCCATTGTTGAATCCGGATCGATATTTCGATGAACTGGCGACTACAGGTCTTTCTAGAACCGTTATGAAACGAATCTGCGGTCTGAATGCCGCCAGCCTGTTAGGGATAAAAATATAAATGGATGAAAGACAGGATGCATTCAGGATCCTTAGAAAGAGTCAAATGATCGATGCGATTTTTCGATGAGGACATTGAGCTGACCGATAGAGATTTCTTGAATTTTAAAAAACTCGTCAAAGAAAAGTGCGGCATCCATCTCCATGACGGAAAAAGAGAGCTGGTACGTGCAAGAATTGGAAAACGATTGCGAGAGGCCAATTATAAAAGTTTCCAGCAGTACTATAAATACCTTATGGAGGAAGACTCTGGGGCTGAGCTTACACAATTGCTCAATGTCATTTCAACCAACCTGACAAGCTTTTTTCGGGAAACAAATCACTTTGATTACCTGGAGAAAGAAATCCTTCCTGCTTACTTAAAAAGCAGTCGCTCAAGGCAGTTGCTGGTCTGGAGCGCAGGGTGTTCCAGTGGAGAAGAGGCTTATTCATTGGCAATTTGTTTTTACCAATCTCTGAAAACCCACCCAGGCTGGAGCGCCAAAATCTTTGCAACTGATATTTCAACCAGAGTACTGGCAACGGCCGTCTCCGGTGTGTACCACGGATCACGACTCCAAAAAATCCCTTTTGAGGTGTTAAGAAAATATTTCCAGAAAGGCCACGGAAAATGGAAGGGATATTATCGGATAAAACCGTTTATTAGGAATATGGTTGATTTCAGACAGTTTAATCTGATGAGCCCTTTTGTTTTTAAGAAGGGCTTTGACATTATTTTTTGTCGAAATGTAATGATTTACTTTGATAAAGCGGCTCAGGAAACGTTGATAAACAAGTTTTATGATGTGTTAAACCATGGCGGATATCTTTTTATTGGGCATTCGGAAAGCCTGCTCAGCATCAGGCATCGGTTCAAATACATGAAACCTACCATTTACGTAAAACCGGCATCCAAATCCATGAAAGTAAGTCGGCAGCCACGATGAAAAGCAATGTTTATTACATGGATCTTCGAGCATCCTATAAAGACAGTCTTCTATCTAAGCTGGGGCGGTTGATGGATTCTGCTGGTTTATCCCGCGTAGTCGGAAAAGGGGAGTTGGTTGCAGTCAAGCTTCATTTCGGAGAGCGGGGAAACACAGCCTTTATCCGTCCGGTATTTTTAAGAGAGGTGGTCAGAAGAATCAAAGCCGCCGGCGGGGCTCCTTTTCTTACGGATTCAAACACTCTTTACAGGGGCACGCGAAGCGATGCTCTGTGCCATCTTGAAACCGCCATGCAAAACGGGTTTTCCCACTCGGTTGTGGATGCTCCGATAATTATCGCCGATGGGCTAAGAGGAAGAAACGAAATCATGGTACGAATCGATAAGAAACGATTTCAGCATGTTTTTGTAGCCTCGGAAATCGCCCATGCCGACGCAATGGTATCGGTTGCGCATTTCAAGGGTCATGAACTTACCGGGTTTGCCGGCACGTTGAAAAATCTTGGAATGGGATGTGCTTCTCGCAGAGGAAAGCTGGCTCAGCATTCGAACGTCTCTCCAAGAGTGAAGAGGAAACGATGCATCGGCTGTGAAGATTGCGTCGGCCATTGTCCGGTGGGTGCAATTTCTGTTCATGAACAAAAAGCTCGCATCGACGCAGAGCGATGCATCGGTTGTGGGGAGTGCATCATCATATGCGCTGCGGGGGCCGTCGGTATCAGATGGAGTAAATCCATACCCGAGTTTCTTGAAAAAATGGTGGAATACGCATTCGGGGTTCTAAAAGAAAAGAACCGCAAGAACCTGTTTTTAAATTTCTTAACCGATGTCTCTCCTTCTTGTGATTGCGCGCCCTATAACGATGCGCCCATTGTTGGAGGCATCGGCGTTGTTGCAGCCGATGATCCTGTGGCCATCGACCAGGCATCGGTAGATCTTGTCAATCAGCAACCGGTACTGCCCGGCTCTTGTCTTGCCGACAGGCTTGATTGCAGCCCCGACAAATTCAAGGCTATGTATCCAAAGGTTGACTGGGCTCTGCAACTTGCTTATGCCGAACAGTTAGGAATGGGCACCAGGGATTACAATCTTGTTAAAATATAGACTCAAGTTTCGCACCGTATTTTACCGTAAAATTGCCAATGGTTCTTAAGTCGAATGAAATTTTTTGAAGGCAAAATAATTACACCGAAGCTCTTAGGGTACATCCATTACGAAACATCGGCTCCAGGCACAAGGAAAAGGCCACTAAGCAGCGGAAGATCTTGTTACTTCTGGTTTAGGTGCTTTGTTGACTCCCATTGTGCCGTTATCGAAGGGTGATAAAATGTATTTTGCCTTCAAAAAATTTCATTCGACCCCATCATATAAGGCATTTCAAAGGATTAGGTGTGCGAAACTTGAGAATAGATTTAATTTTAGCCTAATTGAGAAGAGTTCAGGTTTTCCGAAAATTTTTGCTTCCCATCAATGGGAAGGAAGATAAGTATTGCCGCTGAGATCAGTACCAACCCCCCGCTGTACACAAAAACGGAATGAATGCCGTAAATGCCTGACAGCCAGCCGGCGATGGCAGGCGATGGGATGGTGAAAAGCGCCTGGCTTCCGAATAACAAAGCGATGGTGGTAGCGCCGGCCTCCTCTGGGCTGGCGTCCATGGCCGCTGCCTGAATGACTGCACCAATAGCGTATATAAACAAGCCAATACCGGCCGCTACTGCTGCCAGCCCAATACCATCGCCAACCCAAATCAAAAGGATTTGCAATACTCCCATAACCAACAGCGATGGAACCATAACGATCTTTCGGCCGAACCTATCGGATAGATAACCCATAAGGGGCTGTGAGAAGATGCCGGAGGCCATCATAATAGTATAGTACAGCCCCGCCTTGGCAGGGCTAAAACTTAAGTCTTCACGCAAGTAAAGTGAGAAAAATGAGTAAATGCAGATGGTGCCCATTCCCCTTATGCTTCCGGTGATGACCAATCCCAGGATCGTTTTGTTTTTAAGCAGGCAGATGAGAGCAGAGACAAACTGCCTTCCGGTGACATGTTTGTCTTCGCGGCCCGGCATGTTTCGTAACAACAATGCAAGCAAAATAGCGAATAATACAAGCGGTGCCGCCATGATCCATGAAGCCGCCTGCCATGCAACAATTCCGATGACCGATCCCGTGATCGCCGGGCCTACTGCGTTTCCAAGATTTCCTCCCATTCCGTGAACCGAGAGAGCCAACCCCCTGCGTTGCGCCAAGCGGGCCGATAAAACAGAAAGAGCAGACGGATGCCACAGCGCAATGCTGATTCCAATGAGAACAGCGGCAAAAAGCACGGTAGAATAATTGGGTGCCATCCCCAGTATTGCATATGAAAGAGCAACCCCCATCAGGGCCGAAACAATTATGGATACCCATCGCTTGCGCAGGATATCGCTTACGGCTCCTGAGGGCAGTTGTACCACGGTGTTAGAGGCCGAGCGGACGCTCTCTATGCTACCGTACTGCAAATCGTTCAGCCCGAAGCTTTCTTTTACGGACGGAAGCACGATATACCATCCCTGCTGAAGACAGTGCATGAAGGTATGACCCAATGCAAGGGAAATCAGTAAGAAAAGGTTTTGTCCTGAGAATACGCGTTTTCCTAACAGTGTGATATCATTCAATTGTAAATCAACTCCCAATAAATGTAACTTAAGCAAGCAGAAGAAACCGGACGTTCGGTTTCAAATATCTGCAAGGTTAAATAGGCAATTTCGAAATGGGCGGGTCTCTTAGGGCTCCGGAACAGCGTTATTTACCACAACACTTCTTATACTTTCTACCGCTGCCACACGGACACGGTTCATTGCGCCCAACTTTTTTTTCTGCTTTCTTTGGTTTCGGCCAGTTTAACAATATTTCCAGATCGGTTATATCTTCCGGTTGATCTGGTTCAAGTTCAATCCTGTATTTCCAGCGGTTTTTTTCGAACAGGGATGCAACTTCTTTCTTTCTTTTCTC
Organism: Deltaproteobacteria bacterium; assembly: GCA_019309565.1. Lineage (GTDB taxonomy): Bacteria > Desulfobacterota > Desulfobacteria > Desulfobacterales > SURF-15 > JAFDFZ01. The sequence continues at coordinate 24,843 of JAFDFZ010000028.1, read as the reverse complement.
TGTTTGTACACGGACAACAGCAGGGTTTTTCTCAGTGCCCAGTCTTGCTTCCTTTTTGCCGTCAAAAACTTTTTTCATCATTTCCCCCAAAGCTCGTACTTCTGTAAACAGCTCTGGCAAACAGTATTATCATATCACCCCATAAGCCGTCACTATTCTTATTGATGATTTCGCTTATGTGGTCATATCATTTATCTGGTTATTGAAGACCCCGCAGCCCCGCCTAAGCGGGATCTTCGCCTTGTTGGGTCGTAGCCTATAGCGAAGCCCAATTGCTTCGAAAAGCTTAAAGGGATTGCGCTCGCCCTGTGCAATCCTCGAAGGGGATGGGTAAAAGCGCAATTCAATAGGGCTCGCTGTTTCGGTTCAAAAATACCAAGTCTCCTCTTTTCCATGCCAATATATGATAGCCGTCCATATGACAAGCGAAAAGTATGATCTTATCTAACGCATTATCTTAAGGGGGGCAATGATAAGGATCTAGGTTGATTATTTACAATTTAATGCGTATGAAAGAATATCGGGACTTAGGACATAATAACAGGGTACGAGGGTTCAAGGATTAAAGAGGTCAAGCGGCGTTGGGATGCTGATCTGTTTAACTTGAAACCTTGAATTCTCGACTCTTTGATCTCTAAAGCTACCTGCTTGAGCCGGTATGTAGTTTGTTTCAAATGCCCCGAAGATTACACTTTTCTCCATTGAAGTCTTGGGAAAAGTCCAATTTTATACTGATTTAAGGAGGCCTTGAGATGAGAAAATCCACAGTGTCGATCGTCAAAACCCCTTCGAGTCCCGATTATCAGGATGTTTTAGAGGCGGTGGAAAAAGCTTTGCACTTAATCGGCGGAATCGAGGATATCATACGGCCTGATAAGCTTGTACTGATTAATCCAAGCTGGGTAGCACCGCCGGTTGAGCCATCAGCCGGTTGCATCACTCTTCCGGAAGTTTCACGGGCAATAGCTGATATCGTAACATCAATAGGGGCTCGGCCTGTGATTGCCGAATCATCCGCTGTAGGTGTTGATACGGAGAAACTTATTGAGGAATCGGGCTACCGGAAACTTCGAGAAATGGGTTATGAAGTCGTAAATCTCAAGAAAACCCCCTGGGTGAAACTTCCCGTGGAAAACGGCAGGATTTTTGAAACTCTGCCATGCTGGGAGCTGGTTCAACAGGCAGACGTCATCGTGAGTGTACCCAAGCTTAAAACCCATGATCAAACGGAGATGACCTGTTCCATTAAGAAACTCAAGGGGCTTTTGACCGATAAGGGTAAAAAAAGCATGCATCAGGAGGGACTTTTCGAGGGGGTCGTGGATCTTATGAGCGCCGTGAAACCCCGGCTTGCTGTTGTGGATGCCATTGTTTGTCAGGAAGGGGTGGGACCGGTATTCGGCCGTCCGGTCGAGATGAATCTCGTTTTAGCGGGAAAGGATCTGGTGGCTGTAGATGCCACATGCGCCAGACTTATCGGTTACAAGCCCCTAGAGACGCTTATCACCGTAAACACAGCAGCACGGGGGCTCGGTATCATGGACTCGGATGGAATCGAAATCCTTGGAGAGCCGCTTGATAAGGTCAAACGCCGGTTTTTGCGCTCCATTGAAGACGATCCCGTTAAGGTGAAAGATTTTCAACTGATCCACGGCGAGGAAACCTGCACCGGTTGCCGCAACACGGTGTTGAGTGCACTGCTTGATATGCGTAATGCCGATCAGTTGATGTATTTACCAGGGGTTACGGTACTGACCGGTGGTGCTCAGCCGCCAAAGGGCATATCCCGTGAAAATATTGTCACCATTGGAAAGTGTATGCCCGAAGATAGCAGGACCGAGCGCCATGTCGATGGATGTCCGCCGAACAATGCGCTTGTGGTTAAAGCTATTATCGCGGGTCGGGCTGAAGTAAAACGCATGTATGCCGATGGGAGCCTGGATCAAACCGGCTGAGCGCCTTTCTCCTGCCCCGGGGCAGGAGAGTGTGGGGTCTTCAAAAATGTCAAATCTGAACTGATAAAGGAGGGCGAATATGGACTCCATTTTTGAACACATGGAAAGATACGACCATGAACATGTGTTTATTTGCCAGGATAGATCCCTTAATTTCAAAGCCATCATTGCCATTCACGACACAACCCTTGGGCCTGCAACCGGCGGATGCCGCATGTGGCGGTATGAGAATGAGATGGCGGCCATAGAAGATGCTCTGCGCCTCTCTCGTGGTATGTCATATAAATATGCTGCCGCTGGCGTCAACCTTGGTGGTGGAAAAGCCGTTATCATCGATGATCCCAGGCGAAAAGACCGGGAGCCGATTTTCAGGCTCCTTGGCAGATTCATCAACCGCCTGGGGGGAAAATACATTACCGGTGAAGATGTGGGTACTACCTTAAAGGATATGGAGTACATTCGAATGGAGACCGAGCATGTGGTCACGCTTCCAACCTATTTAGGGGGTGCCGGAGATATCGCTCCCATGACCGCATTCGGTGTGATCCGCGCCATGATGGCATGCTGTAATCGCATCTACGGTTCGGACGATATTGACGGCAAGACGGTTGCCGTTCAGGGTCTTGGAGCGGTGGGGCACAATATTGTTGAACAACTTCATGAGCTGGGAGCCCGGTTGGTTGTAACGGACATAGACAGGGAGAAGGTCGAAGCCGTGGTTTCGAAATACGATGTGCAAAGGGCGGCGCCCGAAGCGATTTATGATGTAAACAGTGATATCTTCTGCCCATGTGCTTTGGGAGGCATTATAAACGATGAAACATTGAATCGGCTGCAATGCAGGATTATCTGTGGCAGTGCCAACAATCAGTTAAAGAAGGAACGCCACGGACAGCTTTTGGAAGACAAGGGGCTACTCTATGCCCCCGATTACATTGCAAATGCCGGTGGAACCATCTACGATACTGACCGATTGGGCACAGGGGCTGTAAACCATGAGCGTGGCAGGGAGAAGGTCTCTCGGATCTATGAAAACCTTAAGCGGGTATTTGAAATTGCCGATCGGGATAATATTCCAACCTTTCAGGCAGCGGATCGAATGGCCGAGGAAAGAATCCGTAAGGTTGCAGAAGTCAAAAAATATGCAGATGGGTAGATGCTAAATTAAGGGGTAAACTCTTATTTTCGAGTTTTTCCCGCTGAAAAAAGGAATTTCACCGGTGACGGGGCATTTTTTCAAATATCTAAATTGATATGAAAAGACTTTAAAGCGAACTTAATCCCGTTGTTGAAAATTGTTCAAGTTCAGGATAGTGTCTAAAAATAGAATTTGGCCGTCCGTTTTGGTCATCATTGGAACCCACAATTCGGTCGTTTAAGAAACGGCATGGTTATGCGAGGAGCGATGAAGGATTTAATCGGATATATCGCAAAGGCACTGGTTGATCGACCGGAGGCGGTATCGGTGTCGGAAATACCGGGCGACAGAGTGATCGTATTTAAATTGAGAGTCGCCAAGGATGACATCGGAAAAATCATCGGGAAACAGGGCCGTACGGCCGATGCCATTCGCACGATTTTAACCGCAGTGGCGGCAAAAGAACGCAAGCGGGCTGTTCTTGAAATCCTGGAATGATCGTATCCTTCACAGATCAGGTTTTCGAATCAGACAGGGAATTGCCTTATATCCCGGTGTTCCGGATATTTCATCGCAAAGCCTATCGTCCACCAAACGGTTAGTATTCCATTCTTCCGACCAAACCATGGAGGATGCATACGGTGAGCGGGTTCATTCCTTCAACGATTTTTGCCTTCATTTTCACGGTGCCGATTCGGGTTTCGATCAGAACGAGGTCTCCGGTCGTTACATCAAGGGTAACGGCGATTTCAGGCGGTATTTCTGCTTCGGGGACCGGACAGTATCGAAGAAGCTCCGAGATGTTTCGGTGCTGTGAGTGATTGAAGGCATCGATCCTGTAGCCCGTAACCAGTCGATAGGGAAATTCGGAATTGCAGGCACAGGTATCTTCCGCCTGTGGGAAATCGGGATATCCCCATTTTTCAAAGAAAGTAGTCCCGGGCAGAACGAAGTCCGCCTCCCGTGCTGTTTCTGTCATGAAAAGATCGTTTACAACAAGCAGGTCCAGATTGCGCAATGCTTTAAGCGTGTTTTCGGTATGAGGAAGCGCAGCCACAGGGTTTCCGGAAACACAGATAAGCGCTTTGACAAGATACGGTTCTCCGTGGATCATGGCATTTGTCAATGCCTGGGAACCATCTGCTGCAAGCGGATAGCGTTTCTGCCATATCGGTGAGGCGATGGCACGGTTTTCAATACCAAGTGTGCTGTTCCAATGCGGTGTTTCTGTAAAGATCAACCCAGCCTCTTTCAACAATGATTCTTATCAAGGCCATTATTAAATACGTATCTGTTCCCGGTGTGAAGGGCAGATGTAATGTGGCGTTGCCGGCAAATCGGTGTCTTCTTGGATCAATAACGACAAGCTCTGCTCCCTGGTTGAGGGCGGAGCGAATGTCCTGGGGGAGTTGAAAATACCGGTGCATTTTCGTAACCGGCGGGTTTGTGTCCCACAGCACGATCAATCTTGCATTTTTAAAATCATTGCGCGGAAAAAGCGGTGTGCCAAAGGTTGCCTGGTATCCGAGTACCTTCGGCCCTACACAAAGCGTCCAGACTCCTGTTACGTTGGGTGTGCCGAAAAGCCGAGCAAGCGCAGAGATGATGATCCGATCGATAAACCGGGTGGATCGGCCCCGATAAATGGCAAGAGACTGAGCACCGTATGTGTCTTTGAATTGTTTAAGTCGACCGGCGATCTCCTTTAGCGCCCGGTCCCATCCGATGGGTTCAAACCCTGATTTGTCGTCTGTTCTTTTTAACGGAGTTCGAAGCCGGTCAGGTGCATAAAGGATCTCTGGAGAATATTTTCCCTTGATGCAGATGCCGCCCCTGTTTTGGGGAGCAGCAGGATCTCCCTCAACAGCAACGATCTTTCCATGGTCAACTGTGGCAAGAAGCCTGCAGTTGCAACCGCATATCTGACATACAGTGGGCTTTTTAACAGGCATCGGCTGATTTCCCTTATTAAGACCTAACCCGGACAAGCCGGTTGGAGCAATTGGGCTTCACAAAAGGCTACGACCCAAAAAGGGGTAAATCCCGATCTTTCGGGGAACTTAAAAAAATCCGCCATAAAGACGCCAAGACATAAAGGATATAATTTCCATTCTTTCTTTGAGTATTTGTGTCTTGGTGGCAGGTGTAAATTTTGCTTATGATCTTTTCTAATAGTTGCTGGTTAGCAAATAGTACTCCTCTTGCAGCAAATGTTTCCACAAAAGAGCTGCTTTGCTGTGGTTCCTGTCGGAGCGATCCATCAAGGCATAGAAAGCCGATGTATCCACAAAAACCCTTTTAGGCTCCATTGCTGGCCTCTTTATCAAAGGCCCTGGCCAAATAGTGGTCATGCCTCTCTGATACGTCAGAAGTGCCTGATGAAAAGCGCCCGACAGCAGCAAGGGCGCTGTTTTTTCTATCTTCGGGAAGTCGCTCCTCACAGGAACGATAAGAGCCAATTCCTTCGCTAATCAGTTGAGAGATAGATACCTCTTTCTTGCTTTTGACCTTAACCATTCAATGGTTTTTTTCAGCTATAAGGGCAGGAAACGACAATTTCTAATTCAATATATAACATGAGGGTATTAATATGTTGGTGAAGGGTATTTATCCATATATCAATACGCGTCCCCCTCATCTGTCTCTTTCCTGTCAATTCGCCTCTTAGGCAAAACCGAACGCAGTCGGAAGCCACATGATAATCGACGGCACATAGGTGACTAAAAACAGTATAGCGATCATAATCGGCAGAAAAGGCAGCATGGGACGCACCACGGCAGTAACAGGAAGATTCGCTATCCTGCACCCTACGAAAAGAGAAGTTCCCACCGGAGGTGTGATGAGCCCGAAAGAGAGATTGATCACAACAATTACACCCAGGTGGATAAGGTGAATGTTAAGCTTTTGCGCCAGAGGCAGAAAGATGGGTACAAGCATGATGATGGCCGGTGTCTGGTCTATGAACATACCCAGAAACAGCAGCAGCACATTCAGCATAAACAGGATCAGGTATTTGTTTTCCGTAATGGCAAGTAAGGTGTCTGATATCATGGTGGGAAAATTCTCATATGTGAGGATCCAGGTGAAAACGGAGCTTGTTGCCACTAGAAAAAGCACCACCGCATTAATGATACAGCATTCATACAGAATACCGGCGAGATCGCGCAGTTTGATGGTCTTGTATACCCCCACCGTCAGGATAAGAGCATAAAAAGCAGCCACAGCCCCGGCTTCGGTGGCGGTAAATACTCCGGAGGTGATACCACCCAATATGATTACGATGGTGGTAAGCCCGGCCATACCGTCAACGACCCGTTTCAGTTTCTCTTTAAGGGAAATAGAGGGCACTACTTTATGGTGATAGAGTTTTGCATGAACAAAGGCCACCAGCATGAGCCCGAAACCGATCAGCACCCCAGGTATGGCTCCTGCTAAAAAAAGGCCTGCAATGGACACCGAGCCTGCCACATGGGCGAATATGATCATTGCAATGGAGGGTGGAATAATGGGGCCCATAATCGCAGATGTAAGCGTTACGGCTGTTGCATACGGTTTGCTGTATCCGTCTTTTTCCATTGCGGGAATCAGCATGGCTCCTATTGAAGAAACATCCGCTACCGCAGATCCAGAAACTCCTCCAAAAAACATGGAAGAAAGGATGTTGATATGTGCCATTCCGCCCGGTATGCGTCCTACGATAACCTCGGCCAGCCTTACCAGCCTGCCGGAAACCCCCCCGCGCGCCATAAGAACGCCTGCAAAGATAAAAAAAATAACTGCAAGCAGTGGAAAGACGTTGATGGCTGCAAGCATTCTTTGAACAATGGTCGCATTATCCACATCCCAAAGCGTAAGACCGGAAATGACGGCTCCAATACCAATGGCAAAGGATATCGGCATATTGACCATCAATAGAATCAGGAAAATAGATATGGCAAGGAAAATAGTCATGAATATCACTCTTTTGGGGAGAAAAGATCGATAAGGCCGGTAATTTCGTCCCTAACCACATAGAGAATTATCAAAGCGCCGGATACGGGTAATGAAATATAGAACCAGATATTGGTAAACGGAATGGATTCCATCCAGTCGCCGCCGAACTGCTTTACGAAATCGATTCCATATACCAGCATGATAAGGCCGATAATGAAGATCCCTAAATTCAGCACCAAGGCGAGTATTTTCCGGCCGGTCGCCGGTAGGAGATTAAAAATGAAATCAAAGCCGATATGCTCTTTTTGTTGGACCGCAAGCGCAGCGCCCAGGAAACCTATCCAAACAAGAAGATATCTTGGCACCTCTTCTGACCAGGAAGTAACAAAGTCAAAAATGTATCGAGTGAATACTGTAAATAAGATGATAATGAAAATACAGATGGTCATGACAAGCATGACCCATTTGACTATCAGCGATATGAAATCCAAAAATCGATCAAATAGTTCCAGCATTTTTCCGTATATTTTTTTATGATGGGAAACCGATTCAGGGGAGGCTTGATTTTAAGACTCCCCCCTTTATGCACAGGAGACAGCTACCTAAAATTGTTTACCGGTTTCCAAAATCCAGTTTACCATCTCCTCTACCTTGAGCCGTTTAGCCTCTGATTTTACAAGTGGGGCGACAGCATCCATAAAGGGCTGTTTATCAGGCTCAATAATTCCGGACATAAGTTTCTTCAGTTTCTCCACGGAAACGCGTTCGGATTCAAACCAGGCTCCTCTCATGAAATGCGTCGCCTCAAGGCCTGCTCGCATAATAGCCTCTTGCTGGGATTTGGAAAGCCTGTTAAATACCCGTGTTGAAACGATGTTCACGTCCGGGATGCGCATATGCTCATCTAAGGTAAAATATTTGGATACTTCGTAAAATTTCATGGAGATCAGCGACGGTGGATTGTTCTCTGCACCGTCCACAACCCCGGTCTGAAGAGCATTGTACAACTCCCCCCAGGCTACGGGCACGCCGCTTGCGCCGAGGGCCTTCATGGTGTTGATCATTACCGGAGATGCCATGACACGAATTTTCATACCCTTCAGATCCGCAGGGGTTCTAACCGGCTTCTGGGTAAAAAGACTCCTGGCACCTGAGGTGATCCAGCTCACGATCTTTATACCCTTGGGCTCAAGCTGTTTCATGAATTCTTCAATCTTGGGGTGCTGAATGCAGTACCAGTAATGATCATCGTTTTTAAAAATGTACGGAAGCGAGAACATGTCCATGGTGGGAATAACCTGGCTTAAGTTGGCTATGGAAACAGAGGTGAAAGCCAGACTTCCATTTCGAACATTCTCAACATTCTGCCTGGCATCTCCCAGTTGCCGGGAGTGGTATACCTGAACCTCAAGCTCATTGTTTGTAAGCTGGTTGACCCGCGCTGCAAATTTATCTGCGGTAATGGCTGAGACATGATAGGGTTCATGGATGCTAGAAAATTTCAGAATACGTGCCTTTTTTGCCGAAACCTGCGTTACAAGGCAAAATGAAAGAACAACGGCCAGTGTGATCAAAAACAGCTTCTTCATTGCGAACCTCCTTTTAATGAGTTGATGGTTAAACAACATCAATTCCGTTTAAGGAATTGTAACAGCCGGATAGAATGTGCATGGAAAGAAATCTAATGCTGTAAACAGTAAAAAAATATAGTTTCATGCATAAGTCAAGGGAAATTTTTGCTGAAACGTTCGGCTATTACGGTATATCAAACAACACCCGGACGTACTGAAATATTGAAAACGCCGGAATGGAGCTAGGGTATCCGCCTGAGGATGATGCAGAATGAATCGGAAGCACATTTTTTAGTCCAAGTTTTATGGATGTGTTTAAAATTCTAATGTAAATCAGACCGAAAGCGGAAAACCGCTGGCATGTGACCCATTCGATTCCATTGGTGCAGCTATTGCTCAGGCAGCACAAAGGTTAAAACGAGTGGAACTAAGCCCTGCGTTTCCTCAGCCCGAAGAGGACGAAACGTTGACCGACTTTCTTTTTGGGTGTGTAATACTTTCTTGACTGTCATCATAAGTACATAGTATCTAATCGAAATTCCAGCAGCGAAAACCTGATCCCCCTTGGGCAGGACTATTTACTATTGCGATCCCTGTGATCCGATGGTGGTTAATGCGAAAAGACGCATGTATGAAAAAGGCATGTTCGTTCAGAGGAAAATGATAAAGGAGACCAAAGATGACTAATACCTATAGGATTGCCGTGATTCCGGGAGACGGAACCGGGCCCGAAGTAATCAACGAAGGGCGCAAAGTGCTGCAAGAGGCAGCAGGCCGATATGGCTTTAAGCTGGAGATGACCGATTTTGATTTTGGAGGCGATCGTTACTTGCGTACCGGCGAGGTGCTGCCGGAGGGCGCGGTGGACGAACTGCGCCGGTTTGATGCAATATATCTTGGTGCCATAGGACATCCGGATGTCAAACCGGGCATTCTTGAAAAAGGCATTTTGTTAAGGCTTCGTTTCGAGCTTGATCAATATATCAACCTGCGACCAGTGCGACTCTATCCGGGGGTGGAAACTCCTCTAAAAGACAAATCCCCCGAGGACATCGACTATGTGGTGATCCGCGAAAATTCAGGCGGAATCTATACCGGCACCGGGGGTGTCTCCATGAAGAGCACGGCCCATGAAGTAGCGGTGCAAAGCATGGTTTACAACCGCTTTCAGGTGGAACGCTGCCTGCGGTATGCGTTTGAATATGCGAGGAAGTTCGGGAAAAAAGCCCGCGGCAAAGGCGAGGTCAATACCCTGGCACTGGTGGGCAAAACCAACGTGCTGACTTATGTTTTTGATCTTTGGGAACGCGTTTTTCATGAGATCGGCGAGCAGGAATATTCGGATGTAAAACGAGAATATTATCATGTGGATGCCACCTGTATGTGGATGGTCAAAAGTCCCCAGTGGTTCGACGTGCTGGTTACCACAAACATGTTCGGCGATATCATCACCGATTTGGGCGCTGAGACCCAGGGCGGCATGGGCATTGCAGCAGGCGGCAACATCAACCCACAGGGGGTCAGTATGTTTGAACCAATCGGTGGCTCCGCCCCCAAGTACACCGGCAAAAATATCATTAACCCTCTGGCCGCCATTTGCGCGGGCGCCATGATGCTGGAGACCCTGGGAGAGGTGGAAGCAGCCAAAGGGATCGAAGATGCAGTCAAAAAGGTTACCGGCACCCGGCTCAAAAGCCTTTCCGCCGGTAAGATGGGTTACACAACAAGCGAGGTCGGAGATCTGGTAGCAGGTTATATTTGAGGTTAAATTTAGCCGTGAACTGAAAATGCGGCTGCCGGCCATCCAAAGAGCTGGGAGAAAACCGAAACCTGGAGAGGCAATGCCCATTCGGGCCCGCTTCATATTATAAGCGATGTTCTTATCATCGCTGGGTTGGCGGTAATCGCCGTTTCCTGGAGGGTTCTCTACAGAGCCAAGCGTGTCGGTGAACTTGCGGATAAGGGACCATATGCCCTGGTGAGGCATCCTCAATATGCCGCCTTTATCATGATCATGGCGGGATTTCTTATTCAATGGCCCACATTGCCTACATTGGCCATGTTTCCGATTCTGGTATGGATATACATCAGGCTTGCTCGACAGGAAGAAAAAGAGGCATTGATAACGTTCGGTGAACGATACGTCAGATATGCGGAAAAAACACCAGGATTTATCCCGCGACCTGCAAGAAGGAATGTTTATGCGTAAATTTAACAAAAACACAGACAATGGGTTAGATCATGCAGACGAAGCTGATGGTCGTATGACCATATCCTTTCATGTTGAAGGAATGAGCTGTATGGCCTGTGCTCAAAAGATCGAAAAGGCATTGTTAAACCAGCCCGGGGTAATTGAGGCTGTTGTGGATTCTGGACGCAGAAAAGCCTTGGTATCTTTTGACATCAAGAGGATCAACACAGAAGATTTGCAGGGCTCCATAAGAGATGCCGGATATGCCGTTATTAAAGACGAGCCGATCGATGAAAATGCAATGAAAATCCCAGGCGAACATTTTGCCGGTGTATATTTCAAGCCAAATTGCAAATCTCAATTGAAAGAAAATTAACCCCTCCAGAAGATCCGATTTTCAGCCTTCACCTTAAATCTTATTGAGAGGGAAGGGGTATTTTGGCAATTTTACCGGCTCATCCGATGTCCCTGTGATAGGCTTGAAGCGATTTTACTTTCGTTTCTGCTTTTCTGCGTTCTGCAATTCCTCGCGCAGCCGCCAAAGCCGCCGCAGTGGTAGTGATGTAGGGAATCTTGTATTTAATGGCGGCCTTGCGGATATAGGAATCATCTTCCTGGCTTTCTTTACCACTGGGGGTATTTACAACCAACTGAATCTCCCCGTTTTTGATGGCATCTACAATGTCTGGCCTCCCGTGGCCGAGTTTCCGAATCGGTTCTGAATCGATGCCGTGTTCCCTTAAAAACCGGCGGGTTCCATTGGTTGAGCGAATCGCAAATCCAAGCTCACGAAAAACTCTGGCAGGCTCAATAACACTTGGTTTATCACGGTTGGCAACGGTCATCAGAACCGTTCCTTCCGTCGGCAACGCCACCTGGGTTGCTTCCTGAGATTTGAAAAAGGCCAGGCCAAAAGAGTCTGCAAGTCCCAGCACCTCTCCGGTGGAACGCATTTCCGGCCCCAGCAATGGATCCACCTCGGGGAACATGTTAAAGGGAAACACTGCTTCTTTAACACCAAAGTAAGGAACGCGTCTTTGTGTGAGATCAAAATCGCAAAGGCGTTTGCCCAGCATAATCTGAGTGGCGATCTTCGCCATGGATATGTTGCACACTTTCGATACCAGAGGCACGGTTCGCGATGCCCGTGGGTTGGCTTCAAGTACATATACGGTGTCATTGGCAATGGCGTACTGGATATTCATCAGCCCCACAACATTCAGCTCCACTGCAATTTTTCGCGTATATTCGCATATTGTCTCCATATGCTTGGGGGGAATGCTTACCGGGGGGATCACGCAGGCCGAGTCTCCGGAATGAACGCCTGCCAGCTCGATATGCTCCATTATGGCTGGAACGAAAGCATCCCTCCCATCGGCGATGGCATCGGCTTCGGCTTCGATGGCATTTTCAAGAAACTTATCGATTAGAATCGGCCTTTCCGGGGAGACATTTACAGCTTCAGCGACAAAATCTCGTAACATCTCCTGGTCACGAACAATCTCCATGGCTCGTCCTCCCAAAACATAAGAGGGGCGTACCATCAGCGGGAAACCGATTTTATCCGCAACGGACAGCGCCTCTTCCAGTGTGCTGGCCATTCCGGATTCCGGCTGGGGAATTCCCAGCTTTCGCATGACCCTTCTGAAATGATCTCGGTCCTCGGCAAGATCAATGGTCTCGGGTGAGGTTCCGAGGATGTTGACACCCGCCTCGGCAAGCTCATTGGCGATGTTCAGTGGGGTCTGGCCTCCGAACTGGACAATGACCCCTTCAGGTTTTTCTTTTTCATATATTCCCAGAACGTCTTCCACGGTAAGCGGTTCGAAATAGAGTTTGTCCGATGTATCGTAATCCGTTGAGACAGTTTCAGGATTGCAGTTGATCATGATCGATTCATAACCGGCTTCACGAATGGCAAAGGCTGCATGTACACAGCAGTAATCAAACTCGATTCCCTGTCCAATGCGGTTGGGACCGCCGCCTAGAACCATGATTTTCTTTCGATCACTTACCGGAACCTTGTCCGTGGCATTGTATGTCGAATAATAGTAAGCCGCGTTTTCAACCCCGCTGACCGGAACCGGCTCCCAGGCCTGTACGACTCCAAGTGATATCCGTTTTTCCCGAAGCCGGGGTTCGGCCACTCCCAATAATTCTGCCAGATATCGGTCCGAAAAGCCATCACGCTTGGCCCTCGCCAGTATATCATCCGGCGGCATTTGTCCTTTGTATTTCAAGATGTCTTCCTCAAGGTCCACCAGCTCCTTCATTTGTCGAATAAACCAGGGTTTAATGTGCGTCTTTTCGTATAGCTCATCGATGTCTGCACCCTTGCGAAGCGCCTCGTACATGATAAATTGCCGTTCGCTGCTCGGGGAGCTGAGCATCTGAAGCAACTCCTCAAGAGAGCTTTGGTTGTAATTGTTGGCAAACCCCAGGCCGTAGCGGTTGTTTTCCAATGAGCGAATCGATTTCTGAAGGGCTTCCTTGTATGTTTTCCCGATACTCATAACCTCGCCCACGGCCCGCATCTGGGTACCAAGCTTGTCTTCCACCCCCCTGAATTTCTCAAATGCCCAGCGTGCGAACTTCACAACCACATAATCCCCAGAGGGGGTGTATTTTTCTAATGTGCCCTCGCGCCAGTAAGGAATTTCGTCCATGGTAAGCCCCCCGGCCAACAGCGATGACACATACGCAATGGGAAACCCGGTGGCTTTCGATGCCAGCGCCGAAGAGCGAGAGGTTCGCGGGTTGATCTCAATAACCTTTACTTGCCCTGTCCGGGGGTCGTGGGCGAATTGAATGTTGGTGCCGCCAATTACCTCGATGGCTTCCACAATATCATAGGAGTATTTCTGGAGGCGCTGCTGTAACTGAGGGTCAATGGTAAGCATCGGTGCGGTACAGAACGAATCGCCGGTGTGAATTCCCATGGCATCCACGTTTTCAATGAAACAGACGGTTATCATCTGATTTTTGGCGTCTCGAACCACTTCCAGTTCGAGCTCCTCCCAGCCCAACACCGATTCCTCCACCAGAATCTGGTGAACCAGACTTGCTGAAAGCCCCCTTGCTGCAATAGTTCGAAGTTCTTCTATATTGTACACCAGTCCACCGCCGGTTCCACCCAAAGTGTAGGCAGGGCGAATGACGACCGGATAGCCCAATTCTTCTGCGACTTTCTCTGCTTCTTCTACGGAATAGACCGCCTGGCTTCTGGGCATGTCGATGCCCAATCGTTCCATGGTTTTCTTGAATGCCGTTCGATCTTCCCCTCGCTCGATGGCATCCACGTTTACGCCGATAACCTTCACACCGTATTTGTCCAAAACGCCGTTTCGGGCCAGTACCGATGAAATATTCAAACCGGACTGTCCGCCAAGGTTCGGCAACAGGGCATCAGGCCGTTCTGCGGCAATGATTTCTTCCAGCACCTTTGGGTTGAGGGGCTCGATATAGGTACTATCCGCCATACTTGGATCGGTCATGATGGTTGCCGGATTTGAGTTTACCAGCACGATTTCATATCCTAAAGAGCGCAAGGCCTTGCAGGCCTGGGTACCCGAATAGTCAAACTCGCATGCCTGTCCAATCACAATGGGGCCTGAGCCAATGATGAGCACTTTTCGAATATCATTACGCCTGGGCATATGTGTCGTCTCCTTTCGTCATTCAAATCTATGTAGTCTATCAAAAAAAACTGCTTCCGTCCCAGCAATGGGTGCAAAGTCTTTCCTTTGGCAAACCGATGGCTTTCACAAGGTCCTCCAGTTTTTGATACTTCAAGGATGTCAACCTGAGCTGTTGGCGGATTCTTTCCACCATGGCCAGGTTTCTTTCAGAACCGGAGCGGGCGTATTCTTTCAAGTCCGGTTCGGCAATGCCTTCAAGTTTTGCAATGGCTTTTCTTCCAGCAAGATCCAGGGTGGATCGGGAACTGGAAAAGTTAAGAAACTCACACGAATAAATCAATGTGGGGCATGCCGGCCGCATGTGAACTTCGGCAGCCCCATAATCGAACAGGGCCTGAATTTGGTTCTGAAGCTGGGTTCCCCGCACAATGGAGTCTTCACAGAAAAGAATCCGTTTTCCTTGTATCAGTGAATGGATGGGGATCAGTTTCATTTTCGCAACAAGATTCCGAACTCGCTGGTCTTGAGGCATGAAACTTCTCGGCCAGGTGGGGGTATATTTCACAAACGGCCTCCGATAGGGTACCTTTTTCTGGTTGGCGTAACCAAGGGCATGGCCGATGCCAGAATCAGGAATTCCTGCCACGAAATCGATCTGTGTGTCATCTTCTCTGGCCAATGCCTCCCCGCACCGGTATCGAACAGACTCCACATTGATACATTCATAACTCGACGCCGGGTACCCGAAGTATACCCACAGAAAGGCACAAACCTGCATCTTCTCTTCAGGTGCCTTCACCTGCTCACAACCCTCCGGGGTCATAAACACGATTTCACCTGGTCCAAGGTAGGTATCCGTTGTGTAGCCGAGATTGGGGAAAGCGCAGGTTTCGGAACAAGCCGCATACCCTCGCCCTGGATTCCTTCCGATCACGATGGGGGTTCTGCCAAGTTTGTCCCGGGCTGCGAAAATGCCCTTTTCGGTTAACAGCAGTATGGAACAGGAGCCTTTGATTTTTTCCTGGGCACTCTCAATTCCAGCACGATAGGAATCCTGCTCGCAGATGAGCATGGCAACCAATTCCGTCGGGCTCAGCGCACCTCCACTCATTTCTGAAAAATGCCATTTCTTTTGAAATGCTTGATAAGCCAGTGCCTCCATATTGTTGATCTTTCCCACCGTAACGATTCCGAACCTTCCCAGATGAGAGTCGATGATCAACGGCTGGGCATCCGTATCGCTGATAACCCCGATTCCCATGTTTCCCTTGAGTTTGGGAAGATCGGCTTCAAATTTGGACCGGAAATAATCGTTTTCGATGTTGTGAATCGACCGCGAAAATCCAATACGGTTTTTTGTTGCCAATCCCCCTCGTCTGGTTCCAAGGTGTGAATGATAATCGGTTCCATAAAAAAGATCCGAGACACAATCATCCTTTAAAACAACACCAAATAACCCCCCCATGTATTTTCTCCTCCTGCACGATATGAATCATCAACATCTCCAAACCATACACTGCCACACCACCAGCGTTTGCGCCTTTTCCGGGAGCATAAAGAAGGTGTCCTTCCAAAAATACCCTGATGGCTTCCATGTGGGTGATGCCATATCCGCTCCTTCTCAGATCGATTGAACACCATTGTCGACGAGACTGGAAGCATCTTTTTCGTTTATTTCATTTGAAATTAATATTTAAAATTTTTTCATTACCACTTATACATAAAATTCATCATAAATAAAAAAGGAAATTGTATTTATGGAAAATCGTGTGCGCCTGGGTATCAGTTCCTGTCTTCTGGGAGACAATGTGCGCTTTGATGGCGGTAACAGAATGGATCGCTTCTTGACCCACAGCCTGGCACAGTTTGTCGATTACGTGCCGGTTTGTCCGGAAATTGAAGCCGGTTTTGGTGTTCCCCGGGAGCCGTTTCGCTTGGAGGGTGATCCCATAAGCCCGCGTTTGATTACCGTTAAAACCAGGGTGGATTACACCGAACGGATGGTGCGCTGGGCCAAAAGACGGGTTAAGGAACTGGAAAAAGAAAACCTTCATGGTTTTATATTTAAAAGCTCCTCTCCAAGCGACGGCATGATGGGGGTTAAGGTTTACACCGGAAAAGGCAGATTCGTAAAAAAAGGAGTTGGAATATTTGCACGCATGTTTATGCAACAGTTTCCTTTGATTCCCGCAGAAGAAGATAGGCGGCTGCATGATCCGAAAATAAGAGAAAATTTTGTTAATCGAATTTTCACGCTGCAGCGCTGGCGAAAGACAGTTTCCAGCGGGAAAGTAAAGAGGCATCTGGTTGATTTTCACACGCGAAACAAACTCTTGCTGCTCGCCCACAGCCCAAAGCATTATAGGTTGATGTGCAGGCTTATGACAGACGCCAAGCAGATGCCAGTTAAAGATTTATTCATGAAATATGAGAACTTATTGATTCAAACACTGGCATTGAGGACAACGATAAGAAAGAATCTAAATGTACTTCGGTACCTTTTGGGGTATTTCAAAAAGCGGCTTTCCCGGGACGAAGAGCAGGAGCTGTTTGAAGTGTTTGAGCAGTATAGAAATAAAGCTGTCCCCCTGGTGGTGCCTACCACATTGATCAACCACTTTGCCCGCAAATACAATCTGCACCATCTGCTGCACCAAACATACTTGCATCCCCATCCGGTTGAACTGACGTTAAAGGCCCACGTGTAAAAGGACACTCCCAAATTCTGTTTATTCTTGTCATGGCATGAAATTCACCGAGATTGCTTTCCGGGTCAGCTCCTTACGTTCCGATCATATCGAAGGCGTTACAAGCAATGTATCCGCATGCTGAACGGTCTGGAGAAATCATTGGAGAAACACTTGCCGGAGTTAGATCGGAGGCGGCCCACTGAATACTGAACACTGAACACTGAACACTCGCACAATCCGAAGCCATTAAATAATAAGCAACGTGATTCAAAGTCGAAGCAAATTTCAAATACGTTTGGTTAGCTCACTTGGACATGTGCTTAACGATATGGTAATAGACACAAAGAGCTGATGCTATTTCTAAACGGCTTCCAGGTGATGCTGGAAAGATTTTCGCCTGGCTGACCCCTGTCAATATCAGATCCGTTTCATGAAAAATGAGGTGAAGTTTATGAAGTCCGCTTTGATGCTTTTGTTTTTTTCATTCTGTGTTTCCGGCGCTTCTATAGCTGCTGAAATTCCCATAAGCGAATCCAGCACCGAGTGTTTGGATTGTCACAGCTCGATTCATCCCGGTATTGTTGAGGATTGGAAGAACAGCCGACATTCCCGCATAACCCCAGGACAGGGCATGGCAGTTGAGGGCCTGGGCAGGAAGATATCAAGCGACAGCGTGCCCGAAAGCTTACAATCCGTGGCAGTTGGTTGTGCCGAATGCCATACGCTAAGAGCCGATGCCCATGCCGATACCTTCGAGCACAATGGATATGAGATTCACGTGGTGGTAAGCCCAGATGATTGCAAAACCTGCCATGTTAAAGAAAGACAACAATATTCCAAAAACATCATGGCCCATGCATATGGCAATTTAGCCAATAACAAACTATTTCAAACACTTGAACAAAGTATTCTGGGAGCAACCACATACAAGAACGGCAAAATCAACAAAAAGCCTGCAGACGAAGCCACCAGGGCAGAAGCCTGCTACTACTGTCATGGCACCAGGCTTGAGCTTGCTGGAATAGAGACCCGCGAAACCGAGCTGGCCGGCGAACTGGAATTTCCGTTGATCAAAGGCTGGCCCAACCAGGGCGTGGGTCGTATTAATCTTGACGGCAGCAAGGGCGCCTGCACAGCCTGTCATACCCGCCATGCCTTTTCCATAGAGACAGCGCGCATGCCGCAAACATGCAAGGAATGCCATGAAGGACCCGATGTACCGGCATTTAAGGTTTATGCCGCAAGCAAACACGGCAACATTTTTTCAGCCATGAAGGGTGCCTGGAACTTTAAAGCTGTGCCGTGGACCATCGGAAAGGATTTCAGCACCCCCACCTGTGCGGCGTGCCATATCAGTTTGCTGGTAAACACCGATGAAGACGTGGTGGTTGAAAGAACCCATAAGATCAACGATCGCTTGCCCTGGCGTATATTCGGTTTGATTTACGCCCACCCGCATCCTAAAGAACCAGACACAAGCATCATTCGCAACCAGCAGGGCCAGCCTCTGCCAACGGATTTGTCGGGTGAATTTGCAGCCACGTATCTGATCGATGCAAAGCAAAGAGATAGCCGCCGGCAGAGGATGCAGTCTGTCTGTTTAAGCTGCCACGATGCTTCCTGGACAAGGGGCCACTGGCAGAGGTTTGAAAACACCATCAAACAAACCAACGCATCCGTCTTAACCGCCACGCGGATCATGCAAGACATATGGAAACATGTAATCGCAAATCCGGCCGACAGCCTTTTTAACGAAGCCATTGAAAGAAAGTGGAGTGATGCCTGGTTGTTTTACGCCAATTCCATTCGTTTTTCCTCGGCCATGGGAGGCGGTGGGGATTACGGCGTATTTGCCGATGGTCGATATCAACTGACTCAAACGATTATGGAACTCCACCAGCATCTGGCTTTGCAAAAGAAACGACATGGGGATGTAAACAAATAATATGCAGCCTTGAAGGGAATCTAAATTGAGTACCTACAAAAAGAATATCGAATTCATGCAGCTTCCGGAAAATGCCCGATCCCGCGCCCTGCTAAAGAGTATGGGATACACAACCGACGAGCTTAAAAAACCCCGGATCGGCATATCGCCAATGTTCGGCCCAGCGGGCCATACACGATGGAGGACTTTGACGAGGCCGGCGGGATTCCGGCCGTAATGAAACGGTTGGAATGCGCCCTGAATAAAGAGGCGATTACCGTTACCGGCAAAACCGTGGGGAAAAACCTCGAGCAGGTGGAGGAAATAGACTCACAGGTCATCAGGACCTTGGAAGATCCGGTATCGAGAGGAGGGCTTGCCGTTTTGAGCGGCAGCCTGGCCGAGTCCGCAGTAGTCCGGCCGACGGTGATTGTCGATGAGATGAAGCGACACAAGGGCCCTGCCAGGGTATTCGACAGCCAGGAAGCGGCGCTGGACGGTCTGCGGCATGGAAAGGTAAAGGCAGGAGACGTGGTGGTGGTTCGATTCGAAGGGCCCAGGGGAGGTCCGGGTTTGACAGAGGTGTTCAAGGTGATCGGATTTATGCGGGGGCTTGGTCTTGAGGCCAAGTGCGCGCTGGTCACGGATGGAAAAATATCGGGGTTTGCCAGGGGGCCCTTTATCTGTCAGGTGACGCCAGAGGCGGCTGAGGGCGGGCCGCTTGCGGTCGTAAAAGACGGCGATATGATCGAAATGGATATTTTCAACCGCAAACTGGATCTCCTGATCCCCGAAAAAGAGCTGAAGGAGCGGATACGGTGCTGGAAGCCGCCGGCACCCAGGGTGAAGGATGGATTTCTTACCGTCTATGCACGGTTGGCCAACCCGGCGCCTAAGGGTGCCGGGATTAATCTTCGAATTGATTAGAAACATCACTTCTATCAGAAAATCGGTGTTTTACGAAATAGCACAGTCTGTGACGGAGGAATCTGATGGAAAAAGACGGGACGTTGGAGCAACCGACAAGGCTGCAATCTATCTGGTGAAAGTCCAGCCGTATCAGTTGCTCGCACGATATGGTGTCACATCTTGCATTGTGAATAAATGTGTTTAGCCCGAAAACAGAACCTTTTTGCGTTCTGGTTCGTATGGAACTTAAATTTGTCTTGTCGTCGAATAGGTCATGCCAAACAAGCGCCTTGTTTCTTTGTTGGCCAGAATGCATATCTTCCACACCAGATAGACTAGCAGTCCGCCCTCATATTCTATTCGCCATGCTCTGTCCATGAATACAAACTATGAAAAACATATGCATATTAATCATTTTATTCATAATACAAGATGTGACACCGGTTTTCCCTCAAGTCCATAGAATTGGCACGCCATAGGCTTCCAGCTTTCGATCGTGAGTGACCAGTGTTAGCCCCTCGGCGATGGTCTGGGCCACCAGCATTCGATCGAACGGATCATGATGGTGGGCAGGCAGCGCAGCCGCCGTTTCGGCATGCAAGAAGGTTATCGGCAGCTTTTCAAAGCCACTGTCTTCAACTCCGGATTCAATGGAGGCAGGCAATTCGAGTCTACCCAAGGCAGCTTTGATAGCAGCTTCCCACGCCGTTGCCGCACTCACAAAGACAACATTTGCATCTGAAATTGCAGAAATAACGGTTTCCTGCAGTGATGGATCGTTTGCTCGCCACCAGAGGAACACATGGGTATCTAGAAGCAGTTTAGTGGTTTTCATAGGCTCGCCCTTCAAATGCAGCCTGGATTTCAGCAGGCAATGGGGCATCAAAATCGTCTGCGATCCTAATCTTTCCTTCCCACCCCCCGGGCTTGCGTTTCCCCTTTTGTTGTGCCACCGAAATAAGCTTGGCCAGCGGAACACCCGCCTTGGCGATTACGATCTCCTCGCCTTTAGCTGCCCGGTCGACAAGCTGCGATAGATGTGTTTTCGCCTCGTAAAGATTGTATACTTTATCAGGCATCTCACACTCCTTATTTGGTTAACCTTGACCAAACATAAACCCATTTTCGGAATTTGTCAAGGAACAAGTTCAGAATAGTAAATATTTCTTTAGAATCGCAAGGCTGGTGCGAAAACAGGACCCAAAATCGCAGAAAACAAAATGCGGTATGGTGTCACATCTTGCATTGTGAATAAATGCGTTTAGCCCGAAAACAGAATCTTTTTGTGTTCTGGTACATATGTAACTTAAATTTGTATTGTTGTCGAATAGGCCATGCCAAACAAGCGCCTTGTTTCTTTGTTGGCAGGAATGCATATTTTCCACACCAGATAGACTAGCAGTCCGCTTTCATATTCTATTCGCCATGCTCTGCCCATGAATACAAACTATGAAAAACATATGCATGTTAATCATTTTATTCACAATACAAGATGTGACACCGATTTTCACACGGACGGATACGCCAAGCAAGAAGGAAAGCGTTTTGGCGTTATTCCTGAGGTAAGAGCCCGGTGCGTTAGTAGCACACGCCGGGATCTGTGCGGGGGGTGTGAGGCGACCCGCATTCCTACCGCGACGGAAACCAGATAGACGGCGCTGCACGCCGGCCTATTTATCTCTCTTGGACTTTTTCTCCCAGGACCTTCTCCTTCTGTTTAGTCGGCCGAACCGCCGGATACTTGACCCATACGTCCGGTGGGGTGGCAGGGGGTAGCCGTGAGGCTACTCCCTATCCCTATAGCCCTTCTGTTGCGACAGTGATTGTGTGCTCTGTCTGCTTTTTGCCCTTTGACGAGCAGCTTCTCCTGCATTCTTAAAAAAAGCTATGATTTCCGATTCGGATTTTCCTGTGAGCATCTGTGCATGCTCATCACGGATGCGCCTCACCATATCAACTGCCTTAATCTTTATCTTCTCTTTCATAGGTAGTTACCTCTCGGGGCGAATAAATCGCCAAAGTCTTGTAACCAAGTTCAAGGTTAACCCCATTAAATCTCTGAATTTTATCCAGCCTGACGACATGCCTGAAGTTCCAGCTCACCAAAACATCAACCTCAGCAACAGTAGCCAATGCAATATGAAGCATATCATTGCGAAAACGAGGGCTCAATATACTATGGTTTTCGTAGGCTGCTAAAAGGTCGAGAGCCTCCTCTGTGACCGGTAACAGTTCTGCAATGGATACCAATTCCTCGTGAATATCTCGAACAGGTTCTGGAGCACGTTCGATCTCCGCTGCCGTCACATCCGAGAGAACTAAACGGAATCTCTCCTTTCGAAAGTCATCTATCAGTCCATTAGACCACACTTCGAATTCTGGGTCTAAACAACCGCCGATCACTGAAGTGTCCACATATATACGCTGTTTTCTCATAATGTAACTCCAGCCATTATTGCCGGAAAAGGCTAACGTATAAGGTTCAATCTGCCGTCCCGCTAATTGATATGTATAGAGCATACAGTGGCAGAATCAAGATGAGTTTGGTATAAAATCCGTTTGAGAGTCAGCGGGATGATGGATAAAACCTGGTTGAACTGAGCCGCTTCTGGTTTTCTATATCAATATCTATGAGGGATTGTAAAGGAGGTATTACTTGAAGTGATGGATGATTGCATAAAATTATCGACACTGATTTGGGGCATTTGTGATCATATGGGATCATTTTTCGGATATTGTATCTCTTTTACGGCTCTTGAAGCTGGTAACCTACTGTTAATTTAACAAAAATTAGTCATAAAGACGCTGCAGTACCGAATGCCTTACCGACGGTGCATCAAGCGGCTTTCATTTTTTGATTTCGGATGTTCGCCTTTGATGCCGTATTAACCCCGTTGTTGCAAAACAACTCAAAAGGCGCAGTCGTCAAGTGTCAAACGCTGATAAATCATGCGTACAAAAGCTCTGTTTTACGGGCCTCAAGCCATTTTGCTTTGGCCAATGCCTGACATTTGGGGCAGTTTCGATTTCTGCACGAGTTATAGGAAATCTGTTGAGCACCGCAGCTGTCACACTGCTTGATGTGTCCACCCAGATACGCTGGGCGAAACAGCATGATATCCTGCATGATTTGTTTGTGCCGTGTCGGTGTCCGATGCCGGCAAAGGTATTGATTGCCATAGGTGCGAAAGATATCGAAAATCCATTAAAAAAGCATATGGAAAAGATTAAAATCATCCATAGCCGGGATCTTGCCGATGGATACGGGGAGGTTTACCTTCCTTATGCGCTGGAACATAAATATCCGAATGCCGGCAGAGAGTGGGGATGGCAGTACGTGTTTCCGTCGAAAAATCGCTCTTTGGATCCACGGTAAGGTAAGATTCGACGCCATCATATAAATGAGCAATCTCTTCAGCGTGCTGTGAAAAGCGCTGTCAAAGTCGCCAAAGTTCATAAACCTGGAAGCTGTCATACGCTACGGCATAGCTTTGCAACCCATCTGCTTGAAAACGGGTATGATATCCGCACAGTGCAGGAGCTTCTGGGACACAAAGATGTGAGAACTACCATGATTTACACCCACGTATTGAACCGGGGAGGAAAGGGGGTTTTAAGTCCTGCGGATGCTTTGGCGTAAAGCGTGTTCTAAAGAAACGTGGGGGCGCCAGGTTATGCTAAACCTTTTTTGCATCGGTCCCTATCCTTTTGCTGGTGGAACATCCCGATTTGTAGGTAGGAGGATTCCCCAAAGGGTTCGCCTGTCACCATTTGAACCCAATTCGATACATTGTCCGCGGGCTTCGCACCCCGTCATCAGCGAAACGGTAGCACGCCTGCGTAGGGTCCGCCAGGAACATGCCGGGTATTACACTAACGAACTGAATACACTTAACTATGCGACATCGTGTCGCACTATAACGCAGAAGTCCCTACCCGGTTTGGAGCACAGCGGAAAACCGGTCTGGGGAACTGATATGTTGTGTGAAGTTTTTTGATTTATTGGCTTAATTTGGAACTGGCAATACGATTTAGGCTCACACCGGATTCGGCGGCTTGCACAGCAAGTTTTCGATGAACATCCGGCGGCACTCTAACCATAAACTTACCGCTATAAGACCTGCCGGCAATAGGTTCCGGAACTGTCTCCCCGGTTGCAGATAGGTCCTTTACAACGTCAGCAACCAATTTTCGGATACCTTTAAGAGCAGCTTCCGGGGTAAGAGCCAACCAGCTTAAGCTCGGAAACTCCGCACATAAACCTACATATTCATTATCATCTTCAGACCAGGTTACACGGTATGTATATCGATCATTTTTTAATGCCACGGCTGACCTCCAACTTTTCAAGGGCCAAAAGTACCTGCTTTACCTGGTATGCTTTGGCCTTCCCTTTATGATTTTGGATATTGATTCTTGGATCACCTCGCCAGGGGGTTTTATAAATTCGATGACTGCTGGCACTTTTACGAGGTTTTCCAAAGAAATTTTCGCAGACTTTACACAAATCTGTGAATCTGACATCTTTGGAATTTTTTTTCATTTGTACCAAGATGTCATCAATTTTTGCCATGGCTATATAGTATCAACATTGATATCAATGTCAAGTGGAAAGCACATGATTTATGATGCACGCACTTATTTTTATTACACACCGGGTAGGTCAGGGGCCTCTCAGCCCCTTTCCCCCCTAAGAACCGTACGTGATAGTTTCCCATCATACGGCTCAAGCCTCTTGAAAAGGCAACCCTTAGGGAGTTGCCCGGCTGTTTAACCTCCTTAGACGGCATTCATGGCCCGTAATTCACGGGCCGACATAGCCGTCATTAATTTGCTCCCCTTATTATTGCGTCTACGCCAGAAGTACCCGGCATATTCTTGCAAATAAGGATTT
>JAFDFZ010000105.1 GCA_019309565.1 Deltaproteobacteria bacterium | reverse complement strand
GATACTGACGGATGCGGCGGCTATGTTTTGCAGCTCTTTTGTTGTATCCACAAAACCCCCTTATAATCCTGACTGGTCAAGAGCCTGGATCAATGTGTCTGGTCAATTCATAAAATAGTGCCCCAGCTTCGGCTCCCGCGTAGGCTGTTGATAGCCAGAGTCGAAAATCTCTCTAAAATTAACCAAATCAAAAAATTTGATCAGCGCCAAAAGCCCACCAAACGGGCTTAACTGCTCAGTGCAAGTGTCAAATCGCGTTGAAGCATCAATTTTCCTGGCCTTGACATCGATTACTCTAAATCCTTTACCAATACGCTTTTTCTTGATATTTTTTTTTTCGTTTTTTTACCATCTGGGTACCTCCTTTTCTGATCCGGATTTTTGCTAAATCCTTATTGTTAAAGGATTCCCGGATGGTTTTTCAATATTTAATTTATGCTATGCGCAAGATTAAGGTAGGAGAACATCAACAATAAGTCGTTCAAATGGCAAAGCCTTTGAACTCTGACCATGCGCTTAGGGCATGGATTTTAATTCTCGATTAAATCGGAGGTACATTAACCATGGATGTTGCAGTGAGCGATAAGAAGGAGAACGGAAAGGATACCATGCTTGATTCTTCTTTTTTGCCCGAAGCGGAGATCGAATTTTTCCTTTTATCGGATACACACTACATGATCGACCCGGGAACGGATGCGCTGGAGTTCGAATCCCGCCGACTGCAATCCCCACGGATCCAAAATGCGCTCAGTTTGATGGCTGGTTTTAATGTTGCCTTTATTGTGCATCTTGGGGATCTGGTTCAAGAGTATCCCGAAAGAGAAGGTTTTAGGCGTGCCGTGATCGAAGCGCATGAGCAATTTGCTAGATTCGGTATAAAGTGCCGTCAGGTTGCCGGAAATCATGACATGGGTGACAAACCAGATCCCACCATGCCCACGGATTGGGTGAACGCCGTATCGTTAAGGGCCTACCACGAAAAGCACGGTTGTTCCTGGTATAGCTGGGATGTGGGCGATTTACATTGTATCGTTTTAAACTCTCAAATTATGAATTCCGCCCTACCTGAAGCAAAACAACAGCGACAATGGCTGGAATCGGATTTGCAAAACCATGGCGGCAAACGAACTTTCATCTTTATACACCTGCCGATTTATCTTGAAAATACCGGTGAACCGTCGCTCGGCCACTATGACAATATTGATGAGCCGGACCGGTCATGGCTTTTAAAGTTAATCCGAACATATCGTGTGGAGGCGGTGTTTGCTGGCCACAGTCATTTTTCATTCTTTGATCGTATTGGAGATACCAGATACTACATTGCACCATCGACCTCATTCACACGCCCAGGTTTTGCGGAATGTTTTACAAGCTGTCCGCCAGACGAACAAGGACGGAACGATATCGGCAAACTGGGTTTTTACCTGGTTCGAGTCGTAAAAAAGGATATACGTGTTCACTTTATCAGGACTTGGGGCGAAACTGAGCTGGTTGAAGATTCAATGAGAGAAAGTAGAGTGATCACTCGACTTTCACACGACCTTCCCTATTCACCCACAGGTATCTCTTTGAGATATCCACTATCAAAGCTTGCTGAAATTCCCATCGCCTTTCCTTCCATGATTCGCCAGCGTATTAGAAATGATTATCCTCTTCTTTCCTGTATAGATATGGGCATTCGGAACATACGGGTTCCCGCAGGAGATCTTAAAGACGCTTTTCAGCGCCGAAGACTTGAAGTTCTCCGGGACGATGGAGTTCAAGTTAATGCCGTTTGGCAATGGTCCGAACATGCGATGTTATCGGAAGAATTTATCCGATACAAAGATCTACTTGATGGCGTGGAACTTCAGATACTTGGAACACCGTGGCCAGACAGAAAGGTTCTCGAAGTTCTGTGTAACTACAAAGAGAATTTGAATATACCGATAACGCTATCCACGGTTATCCCTCAGGAGCGAATTCCTGGCAAACAGCACAGCCGCCCTAGGTTTGGATATAAACCTTATGAGCTGAAGAAACTCAATAGCATGTTATCCGCCAAAGGAGTCTGTATCGATCGAGTGCTGTGCCGAGTGGATCCGGATGCCAGCCCTTGGGATATGATGCGACAAGCTCCTGAAGTATGTCCCCTCAGCCGGATTCGGGCGGTTGATTGGCTTATTGAGCTTCCTGCAACAAACGTAAACTTGCAAAATAACCGGGTGGCGGAAGCTGTGTTTTCATCGGCATTGTGTCGAAAATCGCGTATTTTCTTAGAACCCTTAGTCGATTTGGATCGAACCATGGATGTCTGCTACGGTCTGCTTGATCGTTTATGTAACCCGCGCCCTGCGTTTGATGTTGTACGATGCATAAATACCGTCATATTTTCATCTCCCGAAGAATATCGTCCCCTCGATATATCCGTTTTAGGAAGTGTCCGGATCTTGGGACTTAAAGGAAATGCAGTTACTTTCTATCTATTTCTTCCCCTGGATGCCGGACACACGATACCTTTAGGCGATTGGCTGAAACTTAATAATAAAATAAATCAAAACAAGCTGAGCGGAAAATGTATTTATTTGAATCGGGGAACAAGCCTGTGTTTGGATTTAATAAAACATACACTGCTTTTTAATGAATTCTGCGTTGATGGACCTGTTCTGTTTATATTCCCTGACTCTTAGCTTCTACTTCATGCGAAAATATCAAAATTCATGTTGACAACTCAAAATATGTATACCATAATGCAGATCAGCATTCCACATTACGGAACACTATAAAGAAGGACTGATGTTTCGGTATAGAGCGGAAGTAATTAAAAAAGTAATAAAAAAAGGGCCGTTTCTGATTTAAGATATCGATTAACATATAAATTCTGAAGAAGGACAACATATGAAAACCAAACGATCTCAATTGCTGTTGCAGGAATATGGAGAAATCGTCACCGGCGGTGTGCACTCCAATTTCCGTGTTCCGAGGTATTTCAAGAAAGCTCATGGTTCGCGCATGTGGGATGTGGACGACAATGAGTATATAGATTGCACGGTTAACAATGGTGCCTGTATTCTCGGACATGGGGATCCGGATGTGAATGCCGAGGTGATAAAAGCAGTTAAAAAGGGTTTAACAGTTGGTGTCGAATCCGAAATGAGTATGAAAGCCGCCCGCCTGCTGCATGAAATGATCCCATCGGCAGAGCAGGTACGCTTTGCCAACTCGGGGTCGGAGGCCGTAATGAAAGCCCTGATGATTGCCCGGGCTTTTACGGGAAAAGAGAAGATCATCAAAATGGAAGGAGGCTATCACGGCTGGTTCGATGAAGCGCAAGTTAGTGTGCATCCGGATCCGGCGACTGCCGGCCCGGCAAATGCACCGGAGCCTGTGTTGTCAACGGCAGGAATACGTCGGAATACGAAACACAACGTGCTTGTTACTTCCTTTAATGACCTCGGTCTTCTCGAACGACTCCTTGCGGCATACAAGGATGAAATCGCCGCAATACTCATGGAGCCGGTGATGTTCAATTGTGGCTGTATTCTCCCAAAGCCCGGATACCTGGAAGGTGTGCGGCAACTGGCTGATAAGTTTAAAGTCATCTTGATTTTCGATGAAGTTGTGACCGGATTCCGATTGGCACCGGGTGGCGGCCAAGAGCGCTTCGGAGTAGTACCGGATATGAGTGTTTTTGCCAAGGCAATTGCAAACGGATATCCGCTTGCAGCAGTCGTCGGCAGGAAAGACTTGATGGAGCTTTCCCGTCCCGGAGGCTCGGTACTATATGGAGGTACATACAACGGCCAACAAAGCGCTGTAGCCGCGGCTGCAGCATGCCTTGAAAAGTTAAAAGACGGGCGGGTTCAACAACGATTGGAGGAAATGACTCAGAAGCTTAGCGAGGAGTTTCAAAAACGGGCGAAAATTCGTAATATCCACGCTCAATTGATCCATTGCGGCGGTCAATTCCAGGTATTTTTCACCGATCATGAAATTAAGGATTACCGAATGGCTTTTTCGGTTGATCAGAGACTTTATCATGAATTCTTTCATGCCGTAATCGACAATGGAATATGGTTTAATAAACACTACCTTTTCCACCACGGTGTCACATATGCGCATAGCGACGAAGATATATCCTTGATTCTTTCAGCATTTGATAAAGGACTTGAGGTGGTAAAGCATAGCGGGAAATAAACTGAACTTTTCCAATTCTTCAATGAAGCGTATTTTTATTTAAAAATGGATTCATCTGATTTTTACGTACCTATCAAATCAAAATGTTGCATTGTCATATTAAGGCGGTGTCCTTCAAGGCCATTTCGGTTGAATAGGGCTTTAGTGTTTGAGGTTTTTAGTAATTGTTAAAGAAATCGCTTGGTTGAAAATAATAACCATTTAGCTATTTTCCATTTTTCGAAAGGATAAATTATGCGTATTTGCATTGCAGAATTTTCTCACGAATCGAATACTTTTGCTTCCATACCGACAACATTGAATGACTTTAGTTCTTTGGAAGGCCGGGAAATCGGCGATCATTATGCCGCAACATTTCATGAGATTGCCGGTTTTATTGCCGGTGCCAGGGAATTTGACTACGAACTCCTCCCCCTTGTTTCCGCCCGTGCAACACCGGCGGGGCCGCTTACTGCCGATACTTACGAAGCCCTTGTCGGCAGATTGGTAGACTCTATTCGAGGTGCGCAGTCAGCAGACGGGCTTCTGCTGGCTCTTCATGGTGCAATGGTGTCCGAGGGATATCCTCATGCCGATGCGGAAACCGTTCGGCGCGTGCGAGATGTGGTTGGGCCTGATTTTCCTTTGGTTGTTACTCATGACTTTCATGCAAATGTACCGGAACAGTTGCTGGCAAATGTAACAGCACTTGTAATCTATAAAACCAACCCCCATATTGATCAACGGGAATGCGGGCTTCTGGCGGCATCCATTATCGCTCGGACTATTCGCGGTGAGGTAAAGCCGCTTTGTGCGATGGTTAAGCCCGAAGTTGTTCTAAACATTGTGTTCCATAATACCGGTAAACCGCCCCTGCTCCCTATCATGGACGCGGCTGTCGAGCTTGAAAAACAATCCGGTGTCTTGGCATGCAGCGTGGCAGCCGGTTACCAATATGCCGACGTGCCCTGGATGGGGCCGTCCGTTGTCGTTGTCACTGATAACGATCTATCCCTTGCTAAAGAAGAAGCAGCTCGTTTGGGCCAAATGATCTGGGATATCCGTGACCGACTCATTCTGAATGTCCCGGATGCGTCCACGGCTGTTGAGCAAGCCGTAAACACGGATGCAACCCCGGTTGCACTTTTTGAGATGGGAGATAATATCGGCGGTGGTTCGGCCGGAGATGCAACTATCCTGCTTAAGGAATTGATGGATCAGAATGCAAATGGATGGGTAGTAACAATTTATGACCCCGAATCGGTAAAAATCTGCGCAAGAGCGGGTATCGGTGCCACGGTCTCGCTTATGGTGGGTGGTAAGACTGATGACATGCATGGTTCCACACTTCAAATCACCGGACGAGTTCGAACCCTGCACAACGGTTTTTTTGAAGAAACAGAGCGTCGCCACGGCGGCAGACGATACTGGAACCAGGGCCTAACCGCTGTGGTGGAAGTGGGAAAAACCAGACCGGATAAAGGCGGACTGCTCGTATTAAATAGTATTAGAACAACCCCCCAAAGCATTCATCAAATTACATGTGTGGGAATTCAGCCGAATCAACAACGCATTTTAATCGCCAAGGGTTCTATTGCACCTATAGCAGCCTATGAGCCGGTTTGTAAAAAAATCATCAATGTGGATACTCCCGGGGCCACCGCCGTTAATCGCTCCCCTGCGGAATACCGTCACGCACGCAAAACACTTTACGAATGGCGCCAATACGATTCTAAATAATCATATTTGCCGTATGTCACAACAGCACTATGCACTCCAGGCACCCGGAAACCTGAAACCAGTATCCGGTACCGAGCGACCAGTAACAGGAGACCAGTATCCACTCTTTTGTAAATGATTCTAAAATTTTTATTGACATACAAATACAAATAATCCATAATGCAGACTATCATTCCGCAATGTGGCATGCTATGCAAAGAGATCAATTGGTTATATCGCTTCTTAAGGCCGGTCAAATAATCGAAACGCTTGTCTCCACAGGGGAAAACGATTTGCGGGCAATAAGCAACAGGTTGAAGATGCCGAAATCCACGGTTCGTCGTCTTTTACTCACCCTTATTTCAATGGGTTATGTAGAACAGGATAAAGAGAACGCCTGTTATAAAATTTCCATGAGGTTTGTGGAACTTGGGTTGCAGGTTATGGAACACTATGATTTTATTCATATATCCAGGCCATTTATGGTGGAACTCGCAGAGAGAACAGGGGAAACGGTAAATCTGGGAATATTGGATGGATCTGAAATTGTTCTAGTGGACCAGGTGTCCAGCAAACACTCATTACGACAAGACCAACCTCTCGGCTCCAGAATACTTTCTCATTGTACGGCGTTTGGGAAAAGTATCCTGGCATATTTGCCCATTGAGGAATTGGACCGCCTCTTTAAAAACAAACCCTTACGAACCCTAACCCCTAAGAGCTTGAAAAGCTATTCAGATCTTAAAAAGGAATTGAAGTTAACCCGGGATCGCGGGTATGCGGTCGATGATGAAGAAGCCGTTACGGGTGTCCGTTGCGTAGCAGCGCCTCTTTTAAACAACCTATCAACACCGATAGCAGGTTTAAGCGTAGCCGGGCCGGCGATACGGATTACCAAGAAACGGTTTAAAAGCATAGGTCCCTTGGTAAGGGATACTGCAATGGCGATTTCGGCAAAAATGGGGGGCCGAACACCATAATCAAGGCCTAATAGCTGAGCCTTACAAGGAATATAGTGTCGTTTTGGTGGCAATGCATTGATTTACAATATCCGTATATAAGTTTACGATAACGGCACAATGGGAGTCAACAAAGCGCTTAAACCATGAGTAACAAGATCTTCCGCTACTTAGTGGTCGTTTCCTTGTGCCTGCACCCGATGTTTCGTATGAGCTGCCGCCTAAGAGCTTCGGTGTGATTATTTTGCCTTCAGAAAATTTATCAAACAAAGACATTGCCTGTTTTACGGTAAAATAGGGAGGGCGAAACTTAAGCCGCTTATTTTAAATACCCTTAGAGTTTTTCGAGAATTCGACTATTATTAATTCATTTTTGTCTTATTTATGCTTTCAACAAGAAAGGAGGTCTACAATGAAATTAAATCGTATAATTATTGCTTTGGTTCTTTCGGCTTTTATCGTTACATGGGCCCTTTCATTTGCAGGCGCTGAAACAAAACTGGCAAAGGAGCAGATTCTTCGATTTGCCGAGGCAGCCGCAGACGCCGGCAGTTTGAATGTAAACACCAGTGGGCTTGCACAGGATCTGGTAATCTATGACCTTGTCTACGATAAGTTGTTCGAGTTTCCAAAAAAGGGGCTTCCGAGCACCGAAGTTGTTCCACATGTGGCCGAATCTTGGGGTGTGTCAGATAATTTCACCGTATTTACCCTGCATCTCAGAAATGGCATCAAATGGCACAAAGGTTATGGAGAGTTAACTGCCGATGATGTGAAGTTCAGTCTAGATTTGAGAAGGAACCCGAAACTGTCGAGTTTCGCAAACAGCGAGGATGTTCGTTTTATCAAAGAAGTCAAAAAGATTGATGATTACACGGTACGGGTGATCTTGAAATCTCCTTTGCCGGGTTGGCCCATAGAGATCGCCGTGAGCAGAGGTGTGGTGTGTAAAAAATACATCGAAGAAAAGGGGGATGAAGCCTGGACAAATCCGATTGGGACCGGTCCCTTTATCTTTGAATCATATCAGCCCAACGATAGGATCGTACTGGTCAGAAACGAGGAATACTGGAAAGGTGCACCTATTCTTGAAAAATTCGAGCTGCTTTTTATGCCGAGCCTGGCCAGCAGGGAATCTGCCCTGAGACGGGGCGAGGTTGACGTTATCAAAGGTGCCTATGACAGCATGTGGCTGAAAAAAATGGAGAAACTCGGATTTACGGTGGATGTTCTCGGGCCTGGTATCGCAGGCTTGTTCGAATTCAACATGACAATCAAACCCCTTGATAATTGGCTGGTCCGGGCTGCTATTGCGTATGCAATAGACAGGGAGGAACTTGTTCTTGCTTTCGGTGAAATGTTAGCCTCCGCTCAGCTCAGCCCTGTTCCTGAAGCCTTTATTTATGGTATCAAAGAATATCGTGGCATCGCACCTTATAGATGCGATCCGGAAAAAGCCAAAGCCTTGCTTGCAGCAGCCGGGTATCCTAACGGCTTTTCGCTCAAAGTTTATTCAAGTGAACGGGATCGGTATCTGACTCAGTATACGATAATACAGAATCAACTAAAAAAGGTTGGGATTAAGCTCAATATTGTCACCGTAGACCATACCACTTTCCACGCCAAGGGCAAGGCCAACGAAAATCCTTTAATGGCATACGGCCGCCTCGGCCCCACGGCGTCATTTTTATCGAATTTCTATTTATCCTCAGGAGCCATGGGCGGAAAGAATCCCACCTACAATTACTCAAATTATAAAAATCCGGAAATAGACAAATTGCTTGAGACTGTTGGATCATTGCCTGTTAAAGCCCAGGAGGCTATTTATGCCAAGATACAAAGACAATTGTTGGTGGATCTGGCGACCTATCCTACGATCCACTTGAAGATGCCGAGCGTAAGGGCTCCTTATGTAGATCTGGGCGGACAAGCAGAAGGTACTACTACAGGATCACCCATCTTTACAATCAAAACACGAATTTTGGCTCATTGATGCGTACCTGCACCATAAGAAGGGAGGGAGTCGATGTTTTAATTTCCTCCCTTGTTTTTTAATGCAACTGTTTGCAAACCGTCCCGTAAAGCTAATAAGAGGATGCCGGAGGTTTAATGATTGCGTATTCTATTAGAAGAATCCTGATTACGATTCCAACACTCTTTTTCGTTGCAACGGTCGTATTTATTGCAATGCGCATTGCCCCGGGGGATCCTGCCGTAGCGATTTCAGGCGGTAAAACCACGGAAGAAGGACTTCAAACGATACGGGCTCAGCTCGGGCTGGACAAGCCCATATGGAATCAGTATCTAGACTATCTTTGCGGGCTTTTACATGGAGATCTCGGGAAATCCTACAAATCTAAAAGGCCGGTTACCGAACTGCTGGCTATGAACTTGCCTTATACTTTACACCTTGTCTTTTTCGGCACGCTTATCGGCATCATCACCGGACTTCCCATCGGAGTCTTGACCGCAGTAAAACGAAATAGTTTTTTCGATTATTTTTTTAGAATTTTTTCCTTAGCCGGTGTCTCCTTACCGTTATTTTATCTGGGATTGATGCTTCTGTTGCTGTTTGCTCTGAAGTTACCATGGTTTCCCACTTCAGGTGCAGGGACATCGGGAGATGTTCTCAGCCAACTCTACCATTTGATTTTGCCGGCAACGGCAGCCGGTCTATTGATGGCCGCTTACGTGGCCCGCGAAACCAGGTCTTCGATGCTTGAGGTTCTGCTGGCAGATTATATTCGAACGGCACGATCAAAAGGCCTCAGAGAGGCCACCATCCTCTATAAACATGCATTACGCAATGCTCTGGTGTCTATAATCACATTGGTAGGAATTTATATTAATGTTCTGCTGGCAAGTTCCGTAATGCTCGAAGTGGTTTTTAGCCGACCCGGACTTGGTAGAATGATTTTGGGGGCAATCAAACAATACGACTACCAGGTACTGCAATCCACGATACTTGTGTTTGCCGCTTTGATTAGCCTTGTCAATCTGCTTGTGGATTTATCCTATTGCATCATAAATCCGAATATCAGATTGGAGTGAGATAATTTATGGCGGATCGGAATCATCGATCTTCAGAATTGATCAGGTCAATACGTGCATTTAAGCGAAATCAAACTGCATTGATCGGATTTGCGCTTCTGTCCGTTGTATTCCTGTTTTGTCTTATCGGCCCCTTCATAATGTCATATGACCCTACTGACCAGGATCTGCGCAAACGGTATGACGCACCTAGTTTGAAATCTGGCCACCTCTTCGGCACGGACAGCTATGGTCGGGACGTATTGTCCAGAGTCGTTCACGGAACTAGAATATCTCTGGTGTTAGCTTTAAGCGCCGTTTCTATAAGTGCAGTAATCGGCTCATTTATAGGCATCATAGTTGCCTTGAAAGGCGGAATACTCGATTATCTGGCAACGGAATTTGTAAATTTCCTCATGGCTTTCCCCACGCTCCTTGTGGGTCTTATCATGTTGGCTGTTCTAGGGTCCGGATATAATAACCTTCTCATTACGCTGTCATTTGTGTTTACTTATAGATTTATTCGATTGTCTCGAAGCTTTGCATTAGGCATCAAAGGCAAAACTTACATTGAAGCTGCAAGGGCTATCGGGGTCGGAGATTTAAGAATTGTATTTCGCCACATCTTGCCCAATATCATAGGGGGGCTTGTGGCGATTGGATCGCTCTGGATCGCTGCTGCTATCCTGGCGGCGGCCGGTCTAAGTTTTCTAGGTATCGGCATCCAACCTCCGACACCGAGCCTGGGAAATATGGTACGGACCGGCATGCTGGATATTACGATTGCCCCATGGGTTACCATGTTCCCGGGCCTTGCGATTCTAATAGTCGTATTGGCTTTCAATATGGTGGGTGACGGGATACGAGATGCTGTTGATCCAAAGCTGCGAAGCTGAAAATTCTGGATTACTTCCAAAAAGGTTGTGGTGACTCTTATATTTGGATTTATGTCAGTTTATCAAAAAGTTCAGGCGCCGTTTATTGAAGAAGTTACGATTCAAAGAGTTCTTTTTTGTAAAATTCCGAGATCTTATGCCGTTTGGCTATAACATCCTTGTACCATTTGACTTAAGCTGAGCTTTGTCATGTCTTTATGCAAAATCAGAGTTAACTTCAACACCGAAGGCAATTAACTGTGCCGCTGATTGAAGTCAAAGATCTTAAAACCTATTTCTATACGGAAGACCATCTTGTAAGGGCGGTGGATGGAGTGGATTTTGCTATCGAACCCGAAACGACATTGGGCCTTGTAGGTGAAAGCGGATGTGGAAAGTCCGTGACCGCGCTTTCGATTTTAAGCCTTATCCCTTCTCCTCCGGGTAAAATTGAAGCCGGGGAAATTCTGTTCCACAGAAACGATGCCGTGGTTGATCTTGCAAAACTCGATCCCAAAGGCAGTGTAATGCGCTCTATTCGAGGAAACGAAATCGCTATGATTTTCCAGGAACCCATGACCGCTCTTAATCCAGTCTACACGATCGGCAATCAGATTATGGAAAGCATCATAATCCACCAAAGATTAAGGAAAAGGGCCGCACGGGAAAAGGCCATTGAGATGCTTCGGGCCGTAGGAATACCTTCACCGGAACAGCGCATCGATGAATATTCTAGCCAAATCTCAGGCGGTATGCGACAACGGGCCATGATTGCCATGGCCCTGTCCTGCAATCCGGTTCTTTTAGTTGCCGATGAGCCGACCACTGCCCTTGATGTAACGATACAGGCTCAGGTGCTGAACTTAATGAACGATCTTCGAAGAGATTTCAAAACGGCCATCTTATTTATTACCCATGATCTTGGTGTCATCGCAAAAATGGCCGATAATATTGCCGTGATGTATCTAGGTAAAATTGTTGAAATAGGAACCGTACGGGATATTTTCCACAACCCCGTACATCCGTATACCCGAGGATTAATAGATTCCATTCCGGTGTTAACCGCAAGGAAGAAAAAGCGTTTGGTGCCCATTGAGGGGTTTGTTCCCGATGCATTCGATATTCCAAAGGGTTGCCGGTTTTCACCACGATGTGCACACGCAATGGAAATCTGCCACCGACAACCTCCTGACCTGAATGAAATAAAGCCATGGCATCAGGCATCCTGCTGGTTAACAACGAATGAAACATAGGTGAAAGAAAGTGTCTATTAACGGCATGCTTCTCGAGGTGAAGCAATTACGGAAGTATTTTCCGGTACGAAAAGGAATTTTAAAGCGTGTTGTCGGTTATGTGAAAGCTGTCGACGATGTTGATATGTATATCAAAAAGGGAGAAACCCTCGGTTTGGTAGGAGAAAGCGGCTGCGGCAAAACAACAATGGGCCGCACTATTCTCCATCTGATCAAACCCACCAGCGGAGCAGTTCTTTTCCGGAGCAAAAAACTGGCGGGTTCGAATGAGTCCTACAAAATAGTTGACGTCGCCGCTGCGGAACCGAAAATACTGAAATCATTACGACAAGAAATGCAGATTATCTTTCAAGACCCTTCCGATTCATTGAACCCTCGGTTGACGGTCGGGGCGGCCCTCAGCGAACCAATGCTCATTCATGGTTTGGCCTCGGGCAGCGAGCGGGATAATCGGGTACGCAGCCTACTGGAGGCGGTCGGTCTTAAACCAGATCACATTCGACGTTATCCGCACGAATTTTCCGGCGGGCAGCGCCAGCGCATTGGGATTGCAAGGGCCTTGGCTTTGGATCCGCAGTTAATCGTGGCGGACGAACCGGTTTCGGCCCTGGATGTATCCATTCAAGCGCAGGTGATCAATCTTCTGGAGGATTTACAGGAGAAATTCAACCTAACGTATCTTTTCATCTCCCATGACCTTTGTGTGGTTAAACATATAAGCACTCGCGTTGCGGTAATGTATCTCGGGAAAATTGTAGAATCTGCTGAAACCGATGAGCTGTTCATCAATCCAAAACATCCATACACTGAGGCATTAATGTCGGCGGTTCCCGTTCCGGATCCCGACTATGAAGATAGGCAGATTACACTTCGAGGAGATGTTCCAAGCCCTTTAGCCCCTCCTTCGGGCTGCGCTTTTCACCCACGTTGCAGCTATGCTCAAAAAATCTGTAATAATGAGGCACCTCAATTTCAAGATCTGGGAAATAGGCATTTCGTCAGCTGTCACTTTGCTGAAACATTGACACTAAAACCGGTCGATTTGTTCTAAAAGGCATAATGCTTGGGATTGAGCGCCGCCTATTTTTACGGTACAAGTTAAAGTAAACTACGTACCGGCTTCAAGCCGGTAGCTTTAGCGGTCAAGGGGCCGAGGATTCAAGGGGTCAAGCGCAAAAGCTTTACAAAGAATTTCCTTGAACACTTGATCCCTCGAATCCTTGAAACCTTTGGGGGTACTAAAAATTAAACTGAAGTCTTCGCCAAACCCCGTTGTTGAATAACAACTCTTGTCTGACACTTGTAAGTCGGGTTTGATTGTGTGTTAGGGGCATTTTGCCATGTGTTGTATGCAACTACGGGGTAAAGGCGAGGGTTTTTCTCACATTACCCGATGGTGACAATAAAGTATTTTCCATGCTCACTTTTATGCAAGTTTTGAGCGCGCAAAAATCCGATTATCCGGTGAAATTAAACGAGTTTTATTGTTCACCGAGAATTGCTGCAATGAACCCAGCAATTCTCGGTGAATGTGGAAAGTGACAAATAGAGCGTTTTTCAGTGATAATTGAAATATTTTTTTCGAAAAGGGATTTTTCAAGAAAATCATAACATATTGAAATAATTATAAAAAATGTGACTAGACTTTT
>JAFDFZ010000104.1 GCA_019309565.1 Deltaproteobacteria bacterium | reverse complement strand
GTTTTTGATCAAACTGCTTCTTTCCCATTACACTTCCTCCTTTCTTTTCGTCTGGAGAAAGTGTTACCCTTTTTCAGTCGGTTTTGTATGAATTCTTAATATCACAAACATATAATTTATTTAAAAATGAAATAGAAACGGAAGAGAAGAAAATACAAAAGCAAGGGAAAAATACCGATTCAAACTACAATGTTTTACCATCACTTCCCAAGGTTGGCCGTAATGATCCGTGTCCTTGTGGGTCTGGAAAGAAATATAAAAAGTGCTGTCTTATTTAAATGGATAGTATAATCTCATAAAGGCATAACCAGTCGTTAGAGGCGGATGGGCTAAGGCGCCGGTCCTTTAGAGATGCATAGGTATGCGGTATTTAGTCGCTTTTTAGACCTTTCGTGGTTCCATCCGCCCGCCGCTCAACTCTCCGTTAGCGTGCGACACGAAGTCGTATTGTTTGTTGTGTTCAAGTAGTTACCTTGAGTACCCCCGCCATGGGCGGGATCCCTACGTGGGCGTGCTTGCCACGCGTTGTGTGGTTGGTGCGAAGCCCCACGGACAATGTACCGAAATGGGTTCAAATGGTGACAGGCGGACCCTCCGGGTAATCCTCCCCCGTTAAGGACTAGGGACGGATAGTGTGGTGAAGATATCTGAATGTCTTTAAGCGTCGTCAATGAGCACAGACCTGCGAGGATTAACAGGTTGAGGGCTGCTCCCCAGTGTGAGCGGCATCTGGTCAGGTTGCAGGTCTCCTAACTGCCTGCACGGAACCGTTGCACCACCGGCGTAATGGGCACACTTAAGTCATCCACTGGATAAACCATGTGGAACGTGGGAACCCAGTCCCGTCGCTCAAATGAGCAGGCTAACCGTAAGGCAAGCTGTTGGTGGGCTGGAAGAGGATGCTGAAAGAAGCGAATGTCCGGCTGTAACGGCCGGGATATCCCGCCAGGTGCGGGACTCCGTAAGGAGGCAGCCATTCAGCGAGTCTCTGGTCGCGTGAAAGTTGGGTGAATCAGGTGAAAGCAGAGAAAACAAATGACGGCTTTACGGCTAGTGCGCTCTGTATGCCAGTGGCGACTCTGACAGTCAGCAAGTAACGTGAAGTGAATTTCAATTTGCGGGAATCCCCATACGGGAAACCTTACAGAGGCTTGAGCCTTGTGAGGTGAAAATCTCACGCAGGGTTCTTAGGGGGCTTGGGGCTGGTAACAGCCCCCGGCTACCCGACCGAATAAATTGACTTGACATAGCCTCTAATGTGGACTAATATACCTATAATAATCCACATAATGGAGTATAAAATGAGAACGATTCAGATGACCCTTGATGATGATCTTGTCAAAGCAGTCGATCGGGTTGCCAAGCAGCTCCACACAAGTCGCTCTGCTTTCACACGAAAGGCACTTCGTGAGGCTCTCGCCCGCTATAATCTCGAACAGCTGGAGCGTAAGCACCGCCAGGGGTATGAACGGCACCCAGTTACTTCCGAGGAATTTTCGATTTGGGAAACAGAGCAAGCCTGGGGTGACTAATGAAACATGGTGAAATACGTTGGTACAGGTTTGAAAAGCCAGATAAAAAGAGACCAGTTCTGATACTAACACGAGATTCCGTGTTGGAGTATCTTGGTGAAGTAACCGTCGCACCTATTACAAGTACCATCCGCAATATACCGTCTGAAGTGTTTCTTTCGAAAGCCGACGGCATGCCACTGGATTGCGCTGTCAACTGTGACCATTTGCAAACAGTTTCAAAGGGAAAGATCGGAGCATTGATCACATCCTTGAATCCATCAAAGATGGCTGCTGTAGGACGCGCAATCTGCTTTGCCCTCGATATTTAAGGCACCACGGCCAACCTGTCAGTCCACCTGACCGGTATTTCGCTTCGCTTTACACCGGCAGGTGAATTCATCGATAGCGCGGTGCTACGCGCAGCCCAGTAGGAGGCGGTGGTCAAGGTTAAAACATATAAGTAAGAAAAGGCTGGTGAAGAAGATTTCCGCCCCCAGGCGACGGTGGCTTATTTCGCAACTCGTTCGCTTGCAGCCAAAAATTTAGGAGGCCACTTATGAACATAAATTTAGAAGAATTGACCACTGATGAAAAGCTCAAAATAATGGAAGCCTTATGGGATGATATTTGCCGTAGTGCTCCGGATTTCGCCTCGCCTTCATGGCATGAAAAAGTTTTGAAGGAAAGGCAACAATACTTAAAGGAAGGCAAAGATAGATTTGTAGACTGGGATCAAGCCAGGAAAGATATACGGGACTCTATTAAATGAGAATAAAAATCCTGGAATCGGCAAAAGAGGATCTGAAAGAAGGTTTTCATTTCTATGAACCACAGGAAAAAGGAGTCGGCAGCTATTTTTTGGAATCTTTGTTTTCTGGTATCGAGTATCTTAGGTTGTATGCTGGCATACATGGCATCCATTTTGGCAAATATTACCGGATCCGGAAGCGGGGTCACATAATATGCTCCGTGTAATTGATGAAGACAAATCAGAACCTGATGGGTATCTCTATCCGACGTCCATGTTCGCACCTGTGGAACTACCGGAAAAGGCAAAGCGGGCACTGATGGCATCGGGATGCTGAGCAATAGATGTGTGCAGGAACGCCCATTTGGTGAGATGCCCATAGGCGAAGAGGCCACCTAACAAATAAGGATAGATCGGTGAGAGCGAAGCAAGCCACGATCCTATCCGGTTGTTGAACAAGCCCGGCGCATCTACAGCAAGCGGCCCGGTATTGTTGAACCAGTGTTTGGCAATGTTCGCTCATGCAAGAACCCCATCAATTCCGCTGACCTTCTCAATGATCGGGTTATCCCCTTCTTTGACAAATATGAGATTTGGCTGCTCAGGGTTCTGACGGATCGAGGTACAGAGTTTTGTGGAAAACCTGATAGACATGAATGAGCTGTTTCTTGCCCTTAACGACATCGACCATACTAAGACCAAGGGCAAGAATCCCCAGAGCAACGGGATCTGTGAGAGATTCCACAAAACGATACTTGAGGGGTTTTACTCTGTTGCTTTGCGTAAAATGAAAACAGGAGGTTCGCCTTGAAAAACTTATGCTTGATTTCTTGGATTGTTTTTGTTTTGGGCTGTGCCGGCATTGAGGAGAAAATGCCGGAACCTGGTTTGATCAAGATGGGTATGACAAGAATGGAGGTTCGAAAAATTATGGGTCCACCCGAAAATTGGCAAAGCAGGGGAAAAGACGAAGCCTGGCAATATTGCAAGACGAACCGATTTAGCCCCTTAAACGATTTGATTCTTATATGGTTTCATGACAGGCGAGTTACCGGTGTCAATACTTATCGAAACGTCGGCTTTGGTGCGTGTGATCTGTTTTTTAAGACCATTGACTGGGAAGATGCTCCCCGTCCCACCAAGGGTCTGTGATTAGCAGGTTTTAAGCCAGAAATTGTGCACACTTGCGGTAATCGGTATCGGATTTTTCTGTGGGCAGCTCGTATACGGGGAAAAGGATATCCTTAAAAAAGCATCAAACGATGATTCTTTTCTGCAGGGTCAGGCTTTTTTAGAGGAACAAACCATCCAAGGGGTTGCTGGTGTATCTAAAATCACTTTAAAGCGGGAATCAACAGAACTCTTCCACAACGGATTTTAGCATTTAAAGCATTCCCTTTCGTTTTTATGCTCAATTTCCGATCGTCGATTTACCCCTGAAGATATTCCAGGCTGGTCAGGGCATGGGACTTTGTTGTTGTAAGTAAATCCTCCACCGTGATGTGCTCGTCCGTCCCGGCCATGTTGTATGAGGTCGGTCCGTATAAGGCACAGGGAATTCCCCTCTGTCGGAAGTGTTTTGCGTCGGAGCCGCCGATGCCGCTGTTCAGGATAACCCTGGTTTTTCGAACAAATTCAGCGTTTTTTTGCAGCAGCAGGCATATCTCGTGATCGGGCGGTGTGTAATTTGGTTCCATGGCCTGTATAACGCGGTACGAAATCCCTTGATGGCGGGTTAAGATTTGATCGATCTCCTCCAGTACTTGCCGACAGGTAACCCCCTGAGGAAGACGAATATCCACCTCGGCCCGGCATTTTTCAGGAATCATGTTAACCATCAAACCGCCGTCTATTTTACCGATGTTACAGGTAATGCCCATTAGTACATCGGTTGCCCCGGCTCCCTTCATTTTATCAACGATCTGCCGGCCTTCTTCAAGAACACGCGTAACATCGCCGGGGGCACTGATGTCCAGATCGACCACATGCTCAATATCCGACAAAAACCGCATCATCTTTTTAATGGCGTTATCTCCCAGATGTACATAGGCCCCATGGGCGCCGATCCCTTTGGCAATTACCTCAAGAAATATCCGGCCCTTTTCTGCAAAAGAAATTTGAGCGGTGGAGGTGGGCTCTGCATTCAGCATGGCATCACCGCTAACCATGGGAACATTGTCAAGAAGCCAAACAGTTCCCCATTTTCCACCCGTCTCCTCGTCCGAAACCAGGGTCAATACGATTTCGCCGTTAAAGAGGTGAGTTAGTTTTGACAGAAAAGTAAATGCCATTATCGATGCCGTGCAACCCCCCTTCATATCCGATGCACCACGGCCGTAGATTTTTCCATCCGCAACCATCCCGCTTAAAGGGTCATATTTCCAGCGGCTTGCATCTCCACAGGGATATGTGTCCAGATGAGCGTTAAAGACAAGACGTCTGCCCTCTGCGGCTCCTTTAAGAAGGCCGACTATATTGGGCATCTTTTCCTGTGGCGCATAAACAGTATAATCAAGACCTTCTGCATGCAGATATCGTCCGATAAATTGAACCAGCCGGGTTGTGTCACCGGGTGGATTTTCACTTGATATCTTGATGATATCCGAGCAGAAGCTGATGATTTTTTCCTTATTTTCTTCTATCAACTCAAGGAGCTTTTCTTTTCCAGTCATGGATGTTTCCTCCTAACCTTATCGCTAATCTTATCGTTCCTTTAAGCGGACATCCAGGCTGTCTCTTAGTCCATCTCCAATCAAGTTAAACGCCATAACCACCAGGAAGATCGCCAGCCCCGGGAACGTGGAAATCAAAGGAGCGGTGTGCATCCAGCCTCTTCCTTCGCTTACCATGATACCCCATTCCGGAATCGGGGGCTGAACACCCAGACCAAGATAGCTTAGCACCGCTCCCAGCAGGATTGCATTTCCAATTTGCAGCGTGGTATAGACCAGTACCGGCGGAAAACTGTTGGGTAGAATGTCTGAAAAAATGGTGCGAAAGTCTGAAGATCCGATGACAATCGAGGCTTCCGTATAAGGCAGCTCTTTGATGGAAAGAACGGTGGAGCGCACAACCCGGGCATAAGACGGAACAGAGCGTATTCCCACCGCAATCATCACGTTGATCAATCCGGGCCCAAGAATGGCCATGACGACAATGGCAAGCAGTATGGCCGGAAAGGAAAGCATCACATCCATAAGCCGCATGAGGATATTGTCCATTGTTTTGAAATAACCGGACAGCA
This sequence comes from Deltaproteobacteria bacterium, assembly GCA_019309565.1. GTDB lineage: Bacteria > Desulfobacterota > Desulfobacteria > Desulfobacterales > SURF-15 > JAFDFZ01. The sequence goes on along the minus strand of JAFDFZ010000104.1, from coordinate 8,147 downwards.
GACCAATGCTGCCACCTATAATCAGACCCACCGAAACGGAGACGAACCCGACGATTATGGAAAGACGCCCTCCATAAATGATGCGAGAGAAAATATCCCGGCCGAACTGATCGGTACCCAGCCAGTGTTTGGCAGATGGGCCCTGAAGACGTTCCTTAACCGACTGCTGGCGAGGATCGTAAGGGGCAAGCAGAGGGGCGAAAACAGCGCTGATGGTCACGATAATCAAAATAATTAACCCGCATACAGCAAGCCTGTGCCTAACGAAGCGCCGGGCCGTCATCCTGAAAAAACTTTCACTTTTTTCAGTCATAGCGAATTCTCGGATCCAGGATACCGTAAAGAAGGTCTACAGCCAGGTTGATAATAACGAATAAAACGGCGAAAAATAAAATACACCCCTGAATGACCGGGTAGTCTCTTGAGGAGATCGCCTCTACCACAAGACGTCCGATTCCAGGCCAGGAAAAGATGGTTTCGGTAACCACCGCACCGCTGAGCAGAATTCCGTATTGAAGCCCCATGTAGGTCACAACCGGAATGAGCGCATTGCTCAGCGCATGGCGAATAATGACCAGCCTTTCGGGAAGTCCCTTGGAGCGTGCTGTGATCACGTAATCCTGACGGAGCACTTCAAGCATCGTTGATCGGGTAAGCCGCGCGATCATGGCAACCGAGATGCCGGACAGCGTCAGTGCCGGAAGCGCCAGGTGTTTAAGCTCCTCAAGCGACCAGAATTCGAACGCTCGCCCCCCTGTAGGCAGCCACTCCAGTTTCAAGGAGAAAAGCCAGATGAACAGAATCCCGATCCAGAAAATGGGCATGGAAATCCCTGCAAGGGCGGCGACCATGCTTAAATGGTCAAATATGCTGTACTGTTTTACCGCAGAGATGATGCCGACGATAATCCCGAAAATTGCAGCCAAAACCAGGCTGGCAGTGGTAAGCTCAAGGGTTGCAGGGAAAAAGTCTTTGATGGATTGCCAGACTGGTATTCGGCTGTGGATGGACCGTCCCAGGTCTCCTTTCAGCGCACGGGAGACGTAACTGAAATACTGAACATAGAGGGGACGGTCCAGTCCCAGTTTCTTCCGGGTCTCCTCGGCCTGCTCTTCTGTGGCGTCCATACCGGCCAGAATCAATGCAGGGTCTCCGGGGATGAGATGTACAATGGAAAACACCAGTATGGAGACTCCGATTAAGACCGGAATTGCAGACAGCAGTCTTAGAAGTATGTATCGAAGCATTTACTTATACACTTTTTTTGCGTCCATCAGTTTGTACATGCCATGAATCGGATGCAGCTTAAGATCTTTTACATAATCCCAGGCTCCGACAAGCCAGGTGGAGTGGGGCATGGGAATCAATACCGCCCGATTCATGAAATCCTGTTCCATTTCCTGAAACGCCCTGATCCGCTCTTCCGGGTTGGTCGTGGTGACCGTGACCCTCTGAAGCCTATCGGTTTTTTCGTCACACCAGAAAAGATGATTCGGATAGGGTATGGATTCGCAGATGAACCAATAGGCAATATCGGCGGTGGAATGGGTACCGTTCACATAACGCATATCATGCTCTCCGGCACGCATTGCCTTTTGCCAGGCGGCATACTCCATCTGTCGAATTTGAGGATCGGCTCCGATCTGCCGCCACTGCTCCTGGACAACCGTCATGATGTTGGCCTGCTGCTCGGTATAGATATAGACGGTGAAGCTTAGGGGTTTGCCGTTCTTCACCCGCCCCCCTTTAGGTCCCATTTTCCATCCTGCTTCATCCAAAAGCTTTTTGGCTTTTTCGGGATCATAGCTGGGGGCGATCTTGGCCATTATGTCCTTGGGGGTGTGCCCCTCGACACCAGGGCCCCACAGCCCGATAGAAGGTTCTGCATAGCCGTTATAGGCCATCTCTACGATGGCTTTCTGGTCGATGGCAAACATAAGTGCTCTTCGAAGCTTAAGATCCTTCCATATCTCTTTCTTATGGTTAAAGCCCAGATGATGAATGGTGTTCTTCGGCTTGATGATCACATTAAGCCCCTTCTTTTTTGAAAGCCTGGGCGCATCTTTGGGAGACATGGAGATGTCCATGTCGATTTCCCCTCGTTCAAGTGCGGCGCTGCGGGAGGCTTCCTCTGGCATCGTTCGGATGATCACCCGCTTTAAGTGTGGGGGGCCTGTGTTTTCATAGAACGCCGGTCCCCACGTATAATTGGGATTTCGCTCAAGAACAACCTGTTCACCGCGGACCCATTTTTTGATCATGAAAGGGCCTGTTCCTGAAATAGATTCGGGAAGAATGCCATAATCGTCGCCGTATTTTTCGACCGCAACAGAGTCGGGGATACCGCTGTAGCCCCATTCGGTCTGGCTGATCATGTTCAAAAACACAAGGTTGGGATATTTGAGCTTGAACTGCACCGTATAGTCATCGATAATCGTCGTACTTTCCAGGCTTTTGATCTTGGCTTTGGTTGGAAATTCCTTCTGCCACATATCGAAATGGGCTTTCACATCTTTTGCCGTGAACTTTCTTCCAGAGTGAAACGTGACATTATCGCGAAGATAGAATGTCCATAACGTACCATCTTTGGAAACATCCCATCTCTTGGCAAGCCCCGGATGAACCTTGCCCTGACTGTCGTGGATTACAAGCGAATCGTACATCAACATGCCGATCCAGATATTCGGAAGCGAAGAGGTTTTTCCCGGCATAAAGTTGTTCGGTGCCCGATGATAGGCCACCACTAGCGTATCAGCAGGAGTTTTTGCAAGACCTGGTTGGGCCTGCAATGCAACAAGGCTTACTGTAAGGGCCAGAACGCAAAGGATTGTCCATTTTTTAGCAAATCTCTTTTTCATGGTTTTCTCCTTTCTTTGTGAATTACGGTTGTTAGCAATATTGGTGTCAGGGTTGTCCTGTTATGATTATCTCATGCCGCACCTTTCTATATAAAAGGCGTAGGTGGCGGTTTAGTTCCGCTCCCGGATAAGGGGCATGGTGGAGCAGTGAATTCCACCGCCGCCCATCTGGCATTCCGAATAATCTATTGGAACAACTTCGACACCGGCTTTGGTCAACCGCTCGGCAGTGCCATCTCCATTGTTTATAGCCAGCAATACCTTGCCGGGCCGTATGGCCAGCACATTTGTAACCCGCGGGTTGTCGGCCCAGTGGGTTTCAACGATCTTGATTCCCCGCTCTTTGAGTAAGTCCAGAATCCAGTAAGGCAGCTTGGTGATATTGATCAGGGCGAGCTTTTCATCCACCATGACCAGCGCACCGTCAATGTGAAGCGAATGTCCGGTCAGTGGAATCCGCACAAGTTTTATGCCCATCGGAGCCAATACTTCTTCGATCTGCCGCGCTGCTTCTTCGTTTTGTCTGTAAGACATGCCGATGACGGCTGTTTGCTCGTCCAGGAAAGCAAAGCTTCCACCTTCGAAAAGCCCTGTGCCATGGATGGTGCGCAGGATGGGTGCACCAAGTTCCACCACCTTGCGCGTAACGTAAGCCTCTTCACCTCTTCTGCCGGTACCCGGATGGATTCCCACCGGACCCATACGAGCAATAATTATGCCCCCGGGAACCGCGATGCCGTTGTCGCGTGTGTACATCGCCTTGGGGTCCCGAGGCGAACCATCCACATGAACCACTTCAACTCCGTCCTTTTCCATTGCCTTGACCATGTCGTCATGTTCGGCCTGCATTTTTTCCAGGTCCGGAGGGTTCTGATTGCGAACGTACCACTGCTCCCCTCGATCGATCAACGCTTCGATAGAAGGATCGTATTTGTCTTTCGTCATAATCTTGATTTCATCTCCGGGCCGGTGAACAAGCACCATTTTCAACGGTCCCACATCGTTATATACTCCCCAGCGTCGCCCCCAGACCCGTATCTGCATATCTTCATCCTCAAAAGGGGGGGTCGCCCGCGGTGGGATGGCTTTAAGAACTTCATGGTAATACTGCGGTGTCTCTTTAAGGCTCATGGGTTTCACTCCTTTCTTATGTATCCAGATCCCGGGTTAAGAGGTTCATGGTTCCGCCCCCGAACCCTGAACCGATAAGTTTAGGTAGATATAAAAAGATTTCAAGCAGCATTCAAGCGTGTTTTAGCAACCCGATGACAGCTTACTTGATGATCGCTGCCTATATCGATAAAATCCGGCTCTTCCCTTGTGCATAAAGCTTGCACATATTTACAACGGGTTCTGAATCTACAGCCGGACGGTGGATTGATCGGAGTGGGCACATCGCCTTCAAGCAGGGTTCTTTTCTTGATTCGTTCTGGATCAGGAATCGGCACGGCAGACATAAGCGCCTCTGTATAAGGATGGCAGTGCCGTTGATAGATTTCCGCCTTTGTCGCCAATTCCACCAGTTTGCCTAAGTACATAACAGCAACCCGGGTGCTGACGTGCTTGATGACACTCAAATCATGGGAAATAAAAAGATACGTCAAATTGAATTCCAATTGCAAATCCTGCAGCAAGTTGATAACCTGAGCCTGGATGGAAACATCCAGAGCTGAAACCGGCTCATCGCAAATGACCAGTTTCGGGTTTAGCGCCAACGCCCTGGCAATACCAATACGCTGGCGTTGACCGCCTGAGAATTCGTGGGGATACTTCCGTATTTGTGAAGGGCTCAGACCCACATGTTCCATAAGTTGTTCCACCATAGCCTCCCGTTCTTCCTTTGAGATGCCATGGATTTTCATTGGCTCACCAATAATGGTTCCCACTGTTTTTCGAGGATTGAGAGAGCTGTAAGGGTCCTGAAAGATAAATTGCATATGTCGTCTAAGAGGCATCATCTCTTTTTTTGAATGCCGGGTTATGTTTCGGCCTTCAAAAAATATTTCACCCGATGTCACATTGATAAGCCGTAAAATGAGCCTGCCGACGGTTGACTTCCCACAGCCGCTTTCGCCAACCAGGCCCAAGGTTTCTCCCTGCCGGATATGAAAGCTTATGCCATCTACCGCTCTGACCGCAACTCGCCTGCCCAGCAACTGGCCTCGGGTAATCAGCGGAAAGTGTTTGACCAGGTTTTTCACCTCAACAAGATTGGCCGCTGACACGGAATCTCCTTTTACGGTTAATATGTTCCAGTGAGTTTTTAATTTAGGTTAAGCGGCTCATCGTTCCGCGTTCAGAATTAAAAACCCCAAATGCAACGTATTAAAAAGGATGCCTATATCTGAAACCGATCAGTTTAGCTTTAAATAGGTTCACTTTTGTTCACAGCCAGCACCTCACTTCATGGCCGCACTGCAATTTGCGCATGTGAGGTTCATGCGTCCTGCACCTGTCAGTAGCATAATCGCATCGGGGATGGAAGCGACAGCCTGGAGGCATATCAACCGGATTTGGAATCGTTCCCTTGATGATCTGAAGCCGGTCTTTATCCTCGTCCAGCCGGGGTATGGAACCAATGAGGCCGCGGGTGTATGGATGATGGGGGTTTTTAAAGATAGTCTTGGTGTCTGCGGTTTCAACAATCTTTCCCGCGTACATCACATAAACCCTGCTTACCACCTCTGCCACCACAGCGAGATCGTGAGTAATTAGCATTACGGCCATGCCAAGCTCGCGCCGAAGCCTTTCCATCAACACTAGGATTTGTGCCTGGATGGTTACATCCAGAGCTGTTGTGGGTTCGTCTGCAATCAGAAGCCTGGGCCGGCAGGAAAGAGCCATGGCTATCATGGCCCGCTGCCTCATGCCCCCGGACATCTGGTGAGGGTATTCGTCGACTCTTCTTTCCGGACTGGGAATTCCCACCATGCGCAAAGCATCTATTGCCTGCTGCCTGGCTCTGCGTTTATTGGTTTTTGTATGCAGCAAAATGGCTTCTGTGATCTGCTTTCCGATTGAAAGAACCGGGTTTAAGCTGGTCATGGGCTCCTGAAAGATCATGGAAATGCTGTTTCCTCTAATAGCCCGCATTTCAGCTTCCGTTTTGGTAAGCAAGTTTAAACCTTCAAGAATAATTTCTCCGCTGCCGATCTTTGCTGGAGGACTGGGCAGAAGTCTCATAATGGACAGGGAAGTGACGCTTTTACCGCAACCGCTTTCTCCTACGATGCCCACCGTGCTCCCCTTTGGGATACTGAAATCAATTCCATCAACCGCTTTTACAAGACCCGCTTCAGTGTAAAAAAAGGTTCTAAGGTCCTTGACTTTCAGAAGATCAGCGTCACTATTTTCTCGAATCTTCTCAAAAGTGCCGGATGCTGTTTTCTTATTATTCGTTTCCACCCGTGTCATGCTCAAGATTAGAGAAATTTCCAGACTCGTGCTGGTACAACGTAAAAGTACTGGATTTCACCGAGGATTGCTGCTTGTTACCGGCTGCTTGCGGCGTCGAAAACTTCTATCCCCCCCCACACCGAACCATAAGAGTCGTAAAATGGGCAATAAGAAGACGCTGATAGCAATATCCACAGTGATTATGTTTCAGGATCTCGAATCAGCGATCCTGTAAGACAGTGAATCGATCCTGTATTCATGGGCCCAACAAGGCTTTCACATTCCACTTCCACCACTTTAGCACCGATACTCTCAAGCCACTTTGTGCCCTTTGGGTCGCCAGCCGGCCGCAGGATCTTCCAGGGCTCTAAAATCACTCCTGTATCAGGACCGATACGCCAGCCCCTAGGATCTTTCCAGGTGAGCTCCTCAGGAGGAACAATAAATTCCCAGTGCATTTCCGCTCGCATCCAGTCCACAAGAAAGGGATCCATGTATTTCGGGTCCTGCACCGAGGTGTGCCGTGCCACCATGGCATAATGGCTGGCTCCGAAACGGGTACCGTATCCAGGACATATCCGAATATCAACTTCCGGGTCCTGTTCCTTTATTATTCGTGCGAACTGAAGATGACCGGATTCGTTGGCTCTCATGATCTCGGGCTGGCAGGTGTTGATCCTGGGATAGTGCACGGATATGGCCAGATGCTTTTCATCAAGCCAGCCCACCGGTCCGCCTTCGATCATTCCCTTTCCGGTGATCATTCCAACCACCGGGCAACCGATCCTGGCCAGCGTCTTGAATGTGGGTACTTCCTCGCCACGGCGCAGATTGTCGTACATCCTCAATATAACATGTCCGTATACGGCGGGATGACACACATCATCGCAGTAAATGGATTTAACCTGATAAGGAGGATCATTGGGGTCAGGATCCCGGATCACAACTTCCACACCTTCGTTCTCAAATGCCCTGACCAAGTTCTCATGATGCTCAATCATCAGATCCAGATCCGGCTGGAACGGCATCCTCCAGGCGTTTAGAGAGCTATTGTGCGGCGGCCAAGGTGTGGGTTTTCCAACGCTAAGGAATTCATCCCCGGGGCGGTGAAGCAGAACCATCCGAAGCTTGCCAACGTTTGTATTAGCTTTCCATCGCCTTCCCCACCATCTTTCCATCTCCTCTTCGAAATCGGAAAGCACCTGGGGATGGTACTTTCGGTATACATCTCCAAGCCCTTCTCCCGTACTTTTCTTAAAGAAAGATTCTCGTGTTTCCATGCAGCAAGCCTCCTGGATTTAGGCGCTTCCTGATCGTGATGTCGCAGCCTGACCGCTTGCGCTGTAATCTTTGCCGGAGCTCTTCCTTGTACAGCGTTATAATATGAGACTTTTGCAAAATGTGAACATTTTTAAAAGACCTCAACCTTATACGGACATGCTGGTTTAAACCAAAAAAAAGCAGTGTGTCAAGCCATTTTGATCAATATTCCGGCATTCCATTTTTCTCTACCATTCTTCCATGCGGGAAGTATAAACTTGATTTAAAGAGCAATCTAAATAATCTGCCACAGGTTCTCTGTGTGAAAAAGGTCTCTGGTGCCGTACAGAATTTTTAGAAATGTTTTAGTGAAGCTTTCGGTCTGCGCTATTTTTAGAAACGTTTTTAGCTTATCGATGTTCACTAGAGTTTCTGATCGTTATGATCGAGTATAATATTTTGACCTTATAATAAACGAGAGGTATAAAACAATCATTGTTTTGCATCTTTATTAACTTCCTTGAGAGTCCAAAGTTCTCATGATTATAACCAGGCTTAAATTGGTTATGTCTCTTGCCATTCATACGTACATAATTATCGAAAACAATTTTGATATATTGTCCTGATTTGAAA
>JAFDFZ010000260.1 GCA_019309565.1 Deltaproteobacteria bacterium | reverse complement strand
CCTTCTCCAGATCGAATGAGGCCGGGCGTGTCTAATCGTGCTATTCTAGGCATGCCCGCAAGATACCACCAAAAGCAGTCGATGTTAAGTTATTTTATTATTTAAGGACGTCCCTGGTCGTTATTAATAGACTTCTTCAAAGACCCTACAGCCTTCTCAATATCCTCATTATTATACTTTCCCTGCGTCTTCATGGCTTAATCCCTCCCCATCTCAAATCCATCAACTCAATTTGGCCCACATTATTGTCTCGTTCCCATGCTCCGCGTGGGAACACACTTCCGGACGCTCCGCGTCCTTTATCCCGACAAGCTTTTCGAATTTCAATCAATCCCGGTTCGTGCCACGGGGGAGGTATAAGTCACTTTTTGACGATGAAAACGATCATATAGCCCGAAAACCGGACCTCGTTTTCACCCTTTTATCCCTCATTTTGGGCTGTTAGCTTGGCCCGACCCTCCACCACTCCCTTCGGTGTCAGGTCAGGCCTACACTGTTGTCAGATCGAAACATGGCTGTCAACTGTGTAGGCCTAACACGCATTGCCTTGTTCACCAGATAGTTCCTGTTTGCCTTGAACTAGAAACCGAATCTTTATTTAGCCATTACCTTCACGAAGGGAATTCTGTATAAAAGAAAGCCCATTCTCTAATTTCTTTTGTACGTTCTTATCACGGGCATTAGATATCAACTCCTTTAATTTTAAAGCGAGTTTTTTACTATGTTGAGGATCTTCACCAATGAACCACCTTACGGGAATTAACCTGTCTTGAGATATACCTTTTTCAAGCAATCGGTCTTCCTTGCCAGCTTTGATCGGAACTTGAAGGTTTGACAGCCAATGATATTTTTCAAGTTCTGCCAGCAATTCAGGACGTTCTGGCTTCGGCATTAAAAAAGTAAGACCTACCCAATCAGTTACCGATTCAATCAAAGCAGCTTCCACAAGAGGCTTGCCCACATAGGTATTAAATTCTTCAATGGTGCAAAATTCTCCAATTGAAATCGCCCCCCGAGCTACAATTCCCCAGTTATTAAGGAGGCAACCCATCATACCTGAAATGATATATACAGTCATGCGGACATCTTTCTCGTTATTTGCGCCACCAATGAATAAACTTGAATCTGAGAATTGTACGTATTTAAGATGGGTCGCCTCTCCAATGAGTTCCTCACCACCAGCAAAAAGGTGGGATGCTTTTTCTGCTATGAATGTTGAAATATATTTATCAGCGACTTCGTCTATCGGCTGGTTCATTATAGCTTCAGACATGCCTAGAAGATCGAGATATCCGATTGTCATTATTTCTTTCCTGAAGCTCTTGATGCTTCGCATCCACTCTTTATCCATGAAAATCCTCCGCACTGTTTGCCGTCCCTTGCAGCCGATTGTTAAGTGCCTTTTTCAACCATTTCATGTCTGTTTTTTTGCAAGGCCATGTCAACTATTTCGGTCCAGTTAACACCGAATCTTTCACTATTTTCTGGATAAAGATCAATCATGAACATCGTATCCCATAAATGCTGAAAAAAAGTCGCTTGTAAGGATGGTGTCAATTTTGATAGCCGACACTCAATCTCTGTAGAGGAGAGCTCAGTTTCTTCAAGTATTCTCTTTCGGATCCGGTTTATTTGTATCCGTTGCTGATCTTCGCGCATGGATACGATCAAAAGTTCAGCCAGGGAATCAAACGCAAGTACGGGGAATGGTTCCCATTCAAAAGATGTCTCCCCGGTCACATGAGATGCACTGATTACTATGTCTCTAAATCGTGGGTCAGGATCCATCCAGCAACTATAAAATTCTCTCATAGCAGATAGCAAATTATCGGATATTATTGAAGCATCAGGCCCGACTAATGCAACAGCAGGAGCACGAGGACCTTGAACAAGTGCCTTAATCCCCGCAAAGCCTATACAAGCTGCTACCACGACGACTAAATTACAGCGAGTTACGAGATTCAATTTCTGAAGTGATTTGGTTATTTCATTCCATTCTAGAAATTCTACATGACCATTGTTATATTGCCTTCCAAGGCCATCTTCGTTGCCGTGGGCTTCAAAGTGAAGCACTGGGCTCATTCTGGAATTTTGGGCCAGATCAGTAGCATGTTCTATAGCAGATAAAACATCATGCTTACTCTCACACTTAAAATAAGCAGGCCAACCAGGCCGTTGACTCTGCATCCACTCATGCAAATGCTTTCCAGTGCGTGGGTCGCCTGATGGTAACCACTCAATAATCCAAATATTTGTGGTTCGAATAATAGCTTCTACTGGTGGCCCTGGCAGGTTATTGAATAATGCCTGTTCAGCATCTGTCAAAATGTTTGTAGTCATTTATCGCTTCATTTTATATTGTTGCACTTAATGCGGAGTTGAAGGGAGTTTTTTCCGTAATGATGGCCGCGAAGCGGGCTGATTATGATGGAAAAAAGTTCCGACTCGAACATTTGGTTGTGTACATATCCGGAGTAACCTACTCCTCCTCAAACCCGTAGGAAGAAAAATGCAGGGTGTTGCAGTTTTCCGTGACGGTCCGCACCACATTATCCGGGGCGCCCTCAGGGATCCTGGCGCTGATCTCCAGGGTC
>JAFDFZ010000259.1 GCA_019309565.1 Deltaproteobacteria bacterium | reverse complement strand
TTCAAGGCCGTGTACCATACGGATACCCCCCTTTCACTTCAACTCGGCAAGCCGTGCCGTGTACCACTCCAATGCTTCTTCCTCGTACCAGCGATGCAGGTCCGGGTAAAAATCCGAATCGACCGCAACGAAATGGACCAGGGATTCGAGTCGGTCCCTGTCGGGTCTTGTCATCTCGTAGTTGTGATCCCTCCAGGTCGTCAGACCGGAAAACCCGAGACTGTACGGCTCCAACAGCTCGGCTGTGTCCATCAGGTGGATCTGCTCGCCCATGGTCAAGGGTAGCTCTGATGTATCGGGGGAAAACCGATACCGACCCCGCTCGTCTTCCATGTATTCGTCTGCGATCCGGTAGTGGATCAACCCGTCTTCCTCCAGCCGGGTACGGACGCTGATCACATCCCAGGTGACCGAGTTCAGTGAGACCCGGGCGATCTCCACTTCGGTGGGAAGATACGACGGCAGGTACTCAGCCCCCATGAAGAAGGGGTGTATTCGGCTGACAAGTAACCGTTCTTTTTCCGAAAGCGCATCTGAAAACAAAGATGCCGAAAGCGTGTCTAGCCTGCCTTCCGATACCGCTTTTCGAATGATCCGCCGCCGCATCTCGCCCTTGATGCTGGTAAAACCCGTAAGTTGCCCTCCCCAGTAGGACTCGGGCCTGTATTCAAGATCATAGTTTTCGATGTTCGGCATGGTTTTCCTCCTTTTTCCACCAGGCGAAAACCTCGTTGCCAAAATGGACAACGCGGTTTCTGCCGGCATTTTAGCAACATTGTTTACCGTGGGATGCAATAGCCACAAATCCGCCCACGAGGTATGGTAAAATAGGAATGTCCGGATGAGACACCGGGGAGGGGACCGGGTACGGCCTCTGAAATGCAAAAACCGTTCGGCCTCATGGATTCTGGCTTTGGCACCTTTCGGAACAGGTTGCCGGGCGGTCATCGGGCCAGATCCCTCGCGCCACTCTTCATGATAATTTTTGACGAATATTATATTAGATTCGATTCGCTGCGTCAAGCTTTTTTATCCGATCGCGTCCCTGGGTCAAAAGATCCGTTCAGAATTCTTTATCCCAACGCGTTGATTTGCCAGACCCCTTGACTTTGTCCCCCTGGTTTGGTTTATTAGCAGCATAAGTTATCAGAATGACGTTTGATTTTTTGATATCCTTAAAACGTCGGATGGTTGACAATGATCCGAGATCAAACCCCGTTTCTGAATTGCATGGAAGCGGGGTTTTGTATTTTAAACATGGTTTAGCAGGTCAATATGACGGCTTTTGGTCCCGACCAGATGGGCAAACAACAGACAGTCCCCATTTCAATCAAACCTGTCGTTTATATTATTTTCAAGAAAGGGACATTGCCATGGAGTCTGTTCAGCCTTGGGTTGTCGTAGGTAATGAAAAAAATTGGGAACGGGGCTTTGAGAACGGTATCTGGGGCCTAGTACCCCCGCTTGAACATCACTGGCTGAGAATTACCCCCGGCGACCTGGTCCTATTCTATTGTGTTGCCCCTGTAAAGGGCTTTATCGGAGCGGGTATTATCAGGTCGAAATTCAAGCAGGATCGTCCATTTTGGGAGGAAGAGATTCGAGAAAGGCGTGTCATTTGGCCATTTCGCTTCGAATTTGATATTACCCACCTATTGCCGATTGGAAAATGGCACTCTCAGGCAGTGTCCAACAGACCATTTAACCTTCCGATACTTGCGGGTATAAATCCGGTACTCGATATCCAAAAAGCGCTTACCGTTCTTGAGAAGCTTAAGTTCACGATCATAAAGCCGGTAAAGCGGGAAGCAGAGATTGCTTCAACCATCCTTGAAATCGGAAAGATTCAGCGAATGGTTGTGGAAACCCAATACCCTGTAAATGGCGATTCAATAGATGTCATATGGAAGCGAACCATCCGCAGTGTTCCCACTTATGCCTTCGCCATAAATTTATCTGCTGACCTTGATCGATCAATAAAACCCCTGAAGCATTCTTTTGATCTTTGGAACAGCAGGCCTTTTCTTGTAACCGATAAATCCAGGGTTAAAGATTTCCAAGAAGTCTCTTCAGGTTTATACCACGAATTTTCTGAACAATTGAAAATTCTGACTGACACCCAGGTCCAGAACCTGTATCATGCAAAAAAACGCTATTTTGAACTGGAGAGAGAATTCGGATTGCGATGATCTAGATGAATAAAGAGCTTAAATTGGAATGTAGATAACAAGGTTTTTAAGAGATTCGGGGTTAGCCTTCATTATAAAGCTGACAGGTACCGTGACAATTTGAGATAAGTCAAACTTGAAACAAAACCACATGGGGAGAACACCAGTAAGAAGCTTCTCTGCCGATTGGACAATGTGTGTCCATGTGAAGATATGTTTCTAAAGATAAGAGATAGATCCAATGGGCGAAGATTTCATATCTGAACTCGAAAAGAAAGTAATCGATTCCGGGGCGTTTGAGGGGAAGTCAGTTATGATCTGTGCCCCTACTAATACTGGGAAGAGTTATATCGCCCAGGAATTGCTCGTCCAGTACCTTGAGGAGCAGGAAATTGGTTATACCAGCGTTTATTTATGCCCCTACAAAGCTTTAGCGGAGGAGATCGCCTTTTCACTGGAGGAAATGATCAACACCCGTATTCAAGAGGTAGAGGAAAATGGAGACATATCGTCACTGCGGCATAGGAGGCCCATTCTGTCTACAGGAGACTATTCTGAACCGGTCGACTTCTCCACGGTCCCTTTACTGGTCGCTACATATGAAAAGTTTGCTTCGCTTATTTCAAAACGGAGAGATTTCCGCCCATATGTTGTGATTGCTGACGAAGTCCAATTAATAGGAGATGAAACTCGGGGAGCCCGGGCGGAATTCCTCATTTCATCTTTGGCTGAAGGCGAGAGTCTGGGCCAGTCTGTCCTTTTCTATCCCTTGTCTGCCGTCATGGGCAACGCGAAGCAGATTGCGGACTGGCTTAATTTACCTCTCGTCCAAGGGGATGACAACGATCGTTTCGTACCATTAACGATAAAGCCGCCGCTGGTCCATGATGGTGATGCTGCAACCACTTTCATAAGAAAGACCGTGGCTGCGGAAGTGAAAAACAAAAGACAAGTCCTGGTTCTGGACCCATCTGCCCGGGCGAATTCTGAAAGGCGTGCTGAGGGTTTAAAGGACACTGTGGCTAAATTACTCACCAGAGAAGAGAAAAAAACGGCAGGATCTATTGCCAACCAATTGCTGCAAATTGTTCCTTACTTGAGGCCTCTTGCGGACCTAGTGCGTAACGGCGTGGCGTACCACCACGCTGGCCTAGACCTGGAAGCTCGCCGCCTCATTGAGCGGGACGTGAAAATGGACAATCTTGGGTCCGTAGGATCAAAGACTCACGTGCCTGGGGCTTTGTGCGGAGAGTTTGAAGGAGGCCATGTAGCGAGTTTGGATTACCAATATCCGCCGGGTATATAACAGTATGGGAACGCAGTTAACTATTTAACTTTTTTCAAAGCATTTAATAATTTTTTTCCTTATCCAATCTGTCACTTCGTTCGGCTATTAAAGGTGCCAGGAGCGTAGATCTTGATCAGTGCCAATACCGAACTTAAGTTCATTTGAAGCATTCATGTCAAGACCTTTTTGCAAAGAATTGAAGGGAACACTTTACCATGTGATGTACCGTTGATGCTATCTCAGGCCAAGGGGCATCGGTTTGGGAGGATTTTCGACCCGAACGGGTAAGCGGTTGCTCTGTTATCTGTTGCCGGTAAGCGGCCGGTTTAGCCCGCCCGCAGAAAGCCATGGCTTTTGCCGGGGATGAATACGGTTAAAAGCGGGCGGGATGTCCTACCACCAAGTCCCGCCGATTGCGGAGCAATTCGGCGAAACTAAGTGGTGCCACGGGCTTGCCCGTGGGGCTCCACAAACCAACAGATTGGAGAT
>JAFDFZ010000103.1 GCA_019309565.1 Deltaproteobacteria bacterium | reverse complement strand
GTGATCGCCGCGGTTAACGTCGTCTTGCCGTGATCTATGTGACCTATCGTGCCTACATTCACATGCGGCTTGGTCCGCTCAAACTTCTGCTTCGCCATTCTGTCTCCCTCCCGTTTGAATATTGCTTGGCTCATGGAGCATAAACTTATTTACCCCAGCTCCATACATTTCATGCTAATCGGCTACCAGCGAAAATGCGCAAAGGCTTTATTTGCCTCTGCCATCTTGTGGGTATCTTCTTTTTTCTTAATCGCAGCACCTCTTTGCCTGGCCGCATCCATCAATTCTGCCGCCAATTTCTGCGCCATGCCTTTCTCTGAGCGGCCTCGCGCATAAGTGATGATCCATCGCATCCCCAGTGCAGTTCGCCGTGCGGGTCTGACCTCAGTGGGAACCTGGTAAGTTGACCCACCGACCCGTCTGGACTTTACTTCGATGATGGGTCTCACATTTTCAACGGCCTTCTCGAATACCTTAAGCGGCTGTTCGCTTGTTTTCCTTTCGATGATATCGAATGCTCCGTACACGATGGATTCCGCGATGCTCTTCTTTCCGTCTCGCATGATGTTGTTGATGAATTTCGATACCAGAGTGCTGTTATACTTTGCATCCGGCGGAACTTTTCGCTCCGCGACTTCTCTTCGTCTCGGCATTGAATCCCCTAATATGGTTATTAATGATTTACCTTGTGAATCCCCGGCGTTAATATATCCATTAGGCCCGGGTAAGGAGCGAAATCTTTATGAAATCGAGCCGGGCGCAGTATGGTTACTTGGGTTTTTTGGTTCCGTATTTCGATCTTCCCTGCTTTCGATCCTCCACCCCCAAAGTATCCAGCGTTCCTCTTACAATATGATAGCGCACCCCGGGCAAATCCTTTACCCGACCGCCTCTGACCAGTACATTGGAATGTTCCTGAAGATTGTGCCCGATTCCTGGAATATATGCGGTCACCTCAACCCCGGTGGTCAAACGAACCCGTGCTACTTTCCGTAAAGCGGAATTTGGTTTCTTCGGTGTTGAGGTGTATACGCGCGTGCATACTCCCCGTTTCTGAGGCGCGCCTCTAAGTGCCGGGGTATTTGTTTTTTTCTTGATCCGTGTTCTACCTTTTCTGACTAACTGGTTTATGGTCGGCATCGATTTCCTCTCATGTCGATCTCAGAATGTTCAGCATACCGTAAAATGAAAAAAATTATATCTTTGTTATTTAATTGTCAAGTCTTTTGTTTTTTGAAAATTATTTAGTTTCTATTTCCTTTCTCTACTCAAGATTCAATGTCCACATCGTAGTATGCAGGAAACCCGGTGCCCGCCGGTATCAATCTTCCCATAATGACGTTTTCTTTAAGTCCTTTAAGATGGTCCTTTGCTCCCTGAATGCTTGCATCCGTCAGCACCTTGGTGGTCTCCTGAAAGGAGGCGGCAGAAATAAAGCTTTCCGTGCTTAAAGACGCCTTTGTAATTCCAAGGATAAGCGGTTCGGCCACTGCCGGTTTTCCACCTTTTTCAATGACTGCCTGGTTTGTTTCTTCAAACTTAATTCTGTCCACCTGTTCTTCTGTAATAAAATCCGTATCTCCAACTTCCAGCACCTTAACCCGGCGCATCATCTGGCGCACGATCACTTCGATATGTTTGTCATTGATTCTGACCCCCTGCAGCCGGTAAACTTCCTGAACTTCATCCACCAAATACCTGGCCAGCGCCACCTCTCCCTTGATGTTCAATATGTCTTGCGGATTTGCCGATCCCCCGATAAGCGGCTCCCCGGCCCGAACGTAATCCCCTTCATACACGTTAATATGCTTGCCGCGAGGAATAAGGTATTCACGTTTATCTCCCACATCCACTGGAGTTACGGTTATTTTCTGCTTTCCTTTCTTTGTGCTTTTTGCAATTGAAACATAACCATCGATTTCGCTTAAGATCGCAGCTTCTTTTGGTTTGCGCACTTCAAACAGCTCGGCAACCCGGGGAAGCCCGCCCGTGATATCCTTTGTCTTGGTGGTTGCCCGGGGCAGCTTGGCGATAATATCGCCTGCTTTCACTTCATCGCCCTCTTCCACTATGAGAATGGCGCCAACGGGCAGCATATAACGTGCCATTCCGGCAGAGCCCGGAAGTTTTGCCGTTTTCCCCTCTGCGTCTTTAATGGAAATTCTCGGCCGCACCTCGGGGCTTTTGGAATCAATGATGGTTCGGCTTGATTTTCCGGTAACCGAATCCACCTTTTCCTGTAATGTCTTACCGGGGGTGATATCGCCGAATTTAACGGTTCCATCGATCTCGGTAATAATCGGAGTGGTAAACGGATCCCATACGGCAAGCAGATCTCCTGGTTTAACTTTTTGACCGTCTTCCACAAGCAGATGTGCTCCGTAAATAACGGGAAACCGCTCTCTTTCCCTTCCCGAATCGCTTACAATGGCAAATTCACCTCCGCGACGGTTCATCACCACGTATTGGCGTTCTCCTTTCTTCACCACATTGAGGCCGTCAAACTTGATGGTACCACCGATCCGCGCCCGGATGTCCGCCTGTTCCACCCGACGGCTTGCAGTACCACCAATATGAAATGTCCGCATGGTCAACTGTGTTCCCGGCTCTCCGATAGACTGCGCGGCCAGGATACCGACCGCCTGTCCGATTTCAACAAGCGCTCCGTGGGCCAGGTCTCTGCCGTAACACTTGGCGCATATTCCATATTTGGTCTTGCAGGTGAGCACCGATCGGATCTTAACGCGGGTGATACCCGCATTCTGTATTCTCTCAACCGCAGCTTCCCGGATCTCCTCTCCGGCTTTGACAATCACTTCTTCGGTAAAAGGATCCATGATATCTTCAACGGAAATCCGTCCCAAAATCCGCTCTCCAAGTTGCTGAATTATCTCTCCGCCCTCCATGAGGGGCTCGACTTCAACACCCATCATTGTTCCGCAGTCTTCCTCGGTAACCACGCAATCCTGAGCCACATCGGCAAGCCTGCGGGTAAGGTAACCTGAGTTCGCCGTCTTCAATGCGGTGTCGGCAAGGCCTTTTCGAGCGCCGTGGGTCGAAATAAAATACTGCAACACCGAAAGGCCTTCTCGAAAATTTGCTGTGATGGGTGTTTCAATGATCTCCCCGGACGGCTTTGCCATCAGCCCTCGCATCCCCGCCAGTTGGCGCATCTGATCCTTGCTTCCTCTTGCTCCGGAATCGGCCATCATGTAAATGGGGTTGAACCCCTGGTAATCGTCTGTTTCAGAGGAATCGGATTTCCTGTCCGAAACTTCCGAAAAAGCGGCTGTCTTCATGGCCTCCATCATCTCATTGGCCACATCATCCGTAGCCTTTGCCCATATGTCCACGACCTTGTTATATTTCTCGCCCTGGGTGATAAGTCCCTCGGAATACTGTCTTGAGATTTCAGCCACCTGCTCCTCGGCCTTCCTTAGGATTTCCCATTTTCGTTCCGGAATGATCATCGCATCAATGGAAATGGAAAGCCCACCGGTAGTGGAATACTCATAACCTATATCTTTGAGTCTGTCTGAAAGAATAACGGTGGCTTTCGGCCCGAGGTTCCTGTATGCATAATCGACCAGGTTGCGCAATGCGCTTTTGTCCATGACTTTATTTACGATGTCAAAGGGGATCTCCGGACGCTTTTCCACTACCTGAAAAATATGATAACCGTCCTCGGCGGAAACGACTTCGCTTATCTCCCATTCCTTGAGTGAAAAAACAGCATCGGCTTTTGTTTCAGGAACTCTAAAAATCCTCAAAAATTCGTCTTTTCTCAGCAAACCCAGCACCCCGTTGTTGGCTTTATCGGAGCTTTGAGAATAGGTTTGCACCATTTCCGAAAAATCGGCGCCGTTTTTGATCTCTTCCAGTACCCGGCTGGCGGTTTCTTCTTCTGAAACCTGAATGTGTCGCATCACCATCAGGTTGTCTTTGGGTATGATCTCCCATAACAGAATTCTGCCAACAGTAGTATCCTTTTTTTCTCCACCAACGCGAACCGTAATTTTGGCATGAAGATCGACCACGCCGGCATCATAAGCACAGCGCACCTCATCGGGGTTGGCGAATGTTCTTCCAGAACCCTTGGCCTTTTCCCGCTCCCGTGTCATGTAATAGATCCCCAACACGATATCCTGGGTGGGAACAATGGTCGGTGAGCCGTTGGCAGGAGATAGAATGTTGTTGCTGGAAAGCATCAGCACCCTGGCTTCGATTTGTGATTCCACAGAAAGCGGAATATGGACGGCCATTTGATCTCCGTCAAAATCGGCGTTGAAAGCCGTACAGACAAGCGGATGGAGTTGAATTGCCTTGCCTTCTATGAGAATCGGCTCAAAGGCCTGCACGCCCAGCCGGTGAAGAGTCGGAGCACGGTTCAACAAAACCGGATACTCTTTTACTACTTCATCCAGCGTATCCCAGACCTCAGGGGTTTCTTTCTCTACAAGCTTCTTTGCGCTTTTTACCGTTGAAACCAGTCCCTTCTGCTCCAGTCGATAGTAAATAAACGGTTTGAAAAGTTCCAAAGCCATCTTCTTTGGAAGTCCACACTGGTGAAGTCTGAGCGTGGGGCCGATGGTGATCACCGTCCGGCCTGAGTAATCCACCCGCTTACCTAAAAGGTTCTGCCTGAAACGGCCCTGTTTTCCCTTCAAAGTATCGCTCAGCGATTTTAGAGGTCGCTTGTTTGTACCGGTAATGACCCTTCCGTGGCGACCGTTGTCAAACAGCACATCGACCGACTCCTGCAACATCCGCTTTTCATTTCGAACGATAATGTCAGGGGCCTTGAGGTCTATAAGCCGTTTGAGCCGGTTATTGCGGTTGATCACCCGACGATAAAGATCGTTCAAATCCGAGGTGGCGAATCTCCCCCCCTCCAGCGGAACAAGCGGACGCAAATCTGGAGGAAGCACGGGAATTACATCCATGATCATCCAGGCCGGGTTGATTCCGCTTTTGCGAAAGGCATCCACCACTTTAAGGCGTTTTGCCAGCTTTTGGCGCTTGGCAACCGAGCCTGTTGCGCGAATTTCGGTTTTAAGTTGCTGATAGAGCTCTTCGAGATCAACGCTTTCCAGCAACGCCTTTACGGCCTCTCCACCAATGCCCACCTCAAATTTACTGCCATACAATTCCCGTGCTTCACGGTATTTTTCCTCGGAAAGAAGTTGGCCTCGACTCAAATCCGTGTTTTTCGGATCCAGCACAATATAACTGTCGAAATATAAAACTTTCTCCATATTTTTAAGGGTGATATCCAGCATATTGCCGATCTTACCGGGAAGACTTTTCAAAAACCATATATGGGAGACCGGGGCGGCCAGCTCTATGTGTCCCATTCTTTCTCTTCGCACCTTGGATTGAATAACCTCAACACCACACTTTTCACAAATAACCCCCCGATGCTTCATCCGCTTGTATTTCCCACAGTTGCACTCATAATCTTTTGTGGGGCCGAATATTTTGGCGCAAAAAAGTCCGTCGCGCTCCGGCTTAAAGGTACGATAGTTGATCGTCTCGGGTTTCTTGATCTCGCCATGGGACCATTGCCGAATCTGCTCCGCAGAGGCGAGAGCAATCCGAACCGCCTTAAACGATCGTGGATCTTTGGGCTTTGCAAAAAAATCGTATAATGTTTCCAAGGCCATCTCCTTACTTTTTACTTTTCTTCTTCTTGTTCTTGTTCGATTAATTCAATATTTAAGCCAAGACTTTGCAGTTCCTTTGTCAGCACCCGGAAGGACTCGGGCAGTCCGGGTTCCAGTACGTTTTGTCCTTTTACGATTTTCTCGTACATGCGGGTTCTACCGGCCATATCATCTGACTTGACCGTCAGAAACTCCTGCAATGCATGCGCTGCTCCATAGGCTTCCATGGCCCACACTTCCATCTCCCCCAGACGTTGCCCGCCAAACTGCGCCTTTCCGCCAAGGGGCTGCTGGGTCACCAGGGAATAAGGACCAATGGATCTTGCATGGATTTTATCATCAACGAGATGATGCAGTTTCAGCATATACATGGTGCCCACGGTGATCTTTCCACCAAAAGGCTCTCCCGTTCTACCATCAAAAAGAACCGCCTGTCCGCTGCGGCTTAAGCCGGCCTCCTGCAGAAGCTCTTTGATCTCATCCTCTTTTGCTCCGTCAAAAACCGGAGTTGCCATATGAACGCCGCCTTTGTAATTCTCGGCAAAGCCCTTCAGCTCGGACTCATCCAACTTGTCGATCATCTTTGCGGTTTCAGAACCACTGAATATCCGCTTCATTTTTCTTTTCAGCTCCCTGATCTTATTTTCTTCAAGCAGCCTGTTGATCCGCTCGCCAAGCCCCTTTGCCGCACGGCCAAGATGGATTTCCAATATCTGACCCACATTCATGCGGGATGGAACCCCCAGCGGGTTTAAGACCATGTCCACCGGAGTGCCGTCTTCAAAGTACGGCATATCTTCCTGCGGAAGGATTCTTGAGACCACCCCCTTGTTGCCATGCCGTCCTGCCATCTTATCCCCCACAGAGAGTTTGCGTTTCATGGCCACATAGACTTTGACCATTTTGATGACACCTGGAGGCAGGTCGTCGCCCCGCTCAAAGCGGCTTACCTGGTTTTCAAAGGCCAGCCGGCTCAGCTCGCATTGATTTCGATAAGTCTCAAGCAGGTCATGAACTTTCTCTGTGATCTTGGCGTCCTTGAGCACGATTCCTTCAATCTGAGAAAGAGGAATCTTGGCGAAGATCTCTTTTGTTATTCTTTCACCTTTTCCGATGAGAACCTTCCTTCCCTTTTTTAATGGAGCCTGGCACACTTTACCAACGATCAACTTTCCGATCTGCTCACGAGCAATATTCTCACAGACGGCCAGCTCGTCATCCCGATCTTTTTCAAGGGCGGCGATTTCTTCATCTTCTATTAGACGAACACGGTCATCTTTCTCCACCCCTCTTCTGGCGAATACCTTGGCATCGATCACAATACCTTCCACTCCCGGAGGTACCCGAAGGGAGCTGTCTTTTACATCTCCGGCCTTCTCTCCGAATATGGCTCTGAGCAGCTTCTCCTCCGGGGAGAGCTGTGTTTCGCCCTTTGGTGTAATTTTACCTACAAGAATGTCACCTGGGCCCACCTCCGCACCCAGTCTGATGATGCCGCTTTCATCCAGATCCTTCAACGCCTCCTCCCCTACATTGGGGATGTCCGGAGTGATCTCCTCTTTTCCAAGTTTCGTGTCCCTTGCCACCACCTCAAACTCTTCGATGTGGACAGATGTATAGACCCCATCCCTTACCAGGCGTTCGCTTATAAGAATCGAATCTTCAAAATTATACCCGCCCCAAGGCATGAAAGCGACGGTAACATTTTTACCGAGCGCCAGCTCTCCCTTATCGGTTGCCGGCCCGTCGGCGATTATGTCTCCAGCCTTTACAAACTGTCCCTTTTTGACCACCGGACGGTGATTGAAGCAGGTGTTTTGGTTGGAGCGAATGAATTTTGAAAGATTGTAGATGGTCACCGGTTTATCAAACCGTCCGTCGGAAAAAGGGTGTTTAAGGACGATTCGCGATGCATCCACATCCACCACCTGGCCATCCCGCTCTGCTACTATGGCCACTCCGGAGTCTTTTGCAACCACTCTTTCAATGCCGGTTCCCACCAGCGGTGCTTCACTTTTAATCAGCGGCACAGCCTGCCGCTGCATATTCGATCCCATAAGCGCCCGGTTGGCATCATCGTTTTCAAGAAACGGAATCAGCGACGCCGAAACGCTGACCAGTTGATTGGGCGAGATATCCATCAGCTCGATAGCCTCTCTGTTGACAATCATAAACTCACCGCCCACCCGTGCTGTTACGAGCGGATTTACGAGCTGACCTTTGCTGTCAACGAGCGAGTTGGCCTGAGCAATGGGATGATCCTTTTCTTCAAATGCGCTCAAGAACCGAACCTGATTTGTAACCCTGCCGTTTTCAACTACTCGATAAGGCGTCTCAATAAAGCCGAATTCATTGACCCGGGCGTAAGTCCCAAGCGACACAATTAAACCGATGTTCGGTCCTTCCGGGGTTTCTATGGGACAAATTCGACCGTAGTGTGATGGATGAACGTCTCTCACCTCGAATCCGGCCCGCTCCCGGGTAAGCCCGCCAGGGCCAAGGGCACTCAACCGCCGTTTATGTGTGGTCTCCGACAAGGGATTTGTCTGGTCCATAAATTGACTCAGCTGGCTGGTGCCGAAGAACTCCTTTACAACAGCGGAAACCGGTTTGGGATTGACCAAGTCATGAGGCATCAGGGCGTCGACCTCCTGGAGGCTCATGCGTTCTTTTATGGCCCTTTCCATTCTAACCAGCCCGATGCGGTATTGATTCTCCAACAGCTCCCCGACCGCCCGCACCCGGCGATTTCCCAGATGATCTATGTCGTCAACCGGACCCTGCGTATCTCGAAGCTCCACCAGTGTTTTAGCAGTAAGCAGAATATCTTCTTTCCGAAGGGTGGTGACCGTAACCGGTGTATTGATTCCCAAGCGAAGGTTAATCTTCAGCCTGCCCACACCCGAAAGGTCGTAATGAGAAGACTTGAAGAACAGATGGTCAACAAATTCCTGGGCCACCTCCGGGGTTGCCGGGTTTCCGGGTCGAAGTCGTCTGTATATTTCGATCAACGCATCCTGTTTTGTCTCAACCCTCTCCTGCAATAACGTCTTTCGTATAGAATCGCTGCTTGAAACCCCATCGATAAAAAGGACCTCGAATTCATCGATACCGGCATCTTTCAGTTTCTCCAACGCCTCCTCATCTACCGGGTCATTGGATTTTACAAGCGGCTGGCCGTTGTTCGGATCTCCAATGGTATGTGCGAACACACGGTTGAGCACATCCTCCGGGCCAATGGGAATCCATTCCACCTGGCTTGTCTCAAGCTGGCGGATTGCCCTTTTGGTGAACATGCGGCCCTTTTTGACAATCACTTCCCCTGTTTCGGGATCTTTTACGTCTCGAGTGGCTCTTTGTGATTTAAGGTGCTCTGCATTGAATTCCTTGAAATACCGCCTGCCTCTTACCGCGATTTTTTCGGTGCTGTAAAAGTAATTGAGCAGGTCTTCGGTTGTGTATCCAAAAGCTTTAAAAAGCAGGGTAACCGGAAACTTTCGGCGCCTGTCGATACGAATATAAACGATATCCTTGGGGTCGATTTCCATGTCTATCCAGGAGCCCCGCACCGGAATGATTCGTGAGGCGTAAATGATTTTTCCGCTGGAGTGGGTTTTCCCCTTGTCGTGATCGAAAAACACTCCTGAAGATCGATGCAACTGGCTGACCACCACCCGTTCGGTGCCGTTTATAATAAAGGTACCCTTTTCGGTCATCAGCGGAATTGTACCGAAATAGATTTCCTGTTCCTTGATATCCCTGATGTTTGATATACCCGTGTCTTTGCCGACGTCGTAGACTACCAGCCGAACCGTAATTCGAAGCGGCAGCTCATAAGTCATCCCCCGTTCGATACACTCCTCGACACTGTGCTTCACCTCGCCGAATCGATAGGAAACGAATTCCAGTGAAGCGCTCCCGGTGAAGTCTTTGATCGGGAACACAGATTTAAAGACCGCCTGCAGCCCGACGTCCTTTCGTTTTTCGGGAGGGACATCGATCTGCAGAAACCTTCTGTAAGAATCCCGTTGCATGCCGATCAGATCAGGGATCTCGATTATCTCCCGGATTCTGCCGAAATTTTTCCTGATACGTTTGTTTATCAAAGACATATCTGTCATTGCATCTCCAATTTATTATAATCTATTGAACCAATAGATAAAACAAGGGATGAACGCCGCTTAAACCGTTTCATCCCGTTACGATGCGCTTCTGTGTTAGCCAAGATTTATTTCAACTCCACCTGAGCTCCGGCTGCTTCCAGCTGTGCTTTGATCTTTTCCGCCTCTTCCTTGGGGACCCCTTCTTTGACGGACTTGGGAGCTTCATCCACAAGGGCTTTAGCATCTTTCAGGCCGAGGCCGGTGATAGCTCTCACCTCCTTTATCACCTGAATCTTCTTGTCACCTGCGGCAGCCAGAACAACATCAAATTCTGTTTTCTCCTCCGCTTCTGCAGCCGCCTGTTCTCCCGCCGGAGCCGCGGCCATCATTGCGACCGGGGCCGAGGCTGATACTCCGAATTTATCTTCCAGTTCCTTGACTAGTTCCGACAACTCGAGCACGGACATATTTGAAATAAATTCAATCACATCTTCTTTACTAATGTTCGCCATTTTAATTCCTCCGACTGTAACTTGGTATGCAATAAAATCCGTCTTCCTTTCAGGCTGTCGCCTTCTTATCCTTAATCGCCTGCAGAACATTGAGCATTCGCTGTGGAATATTCCTCAATGCAGTTACCAATGAAATAGGCGCTCCATTGATGGCATACAGCAGCCTGCCGAGCAGCACTTCCCTTGAAGGCAGTTCAGAGAGCATTTTGATGGCATCTGCATCCAGCACCCTTCCGTCCATAACGCCTGCTTTAATTTGAAGGTTGTCATTGGTTTTGGCAAAGGCCATCAGCACCCTGGCAGGCGCCACCGGATCCTCATAGCTTAAAGCAATCGCATTGGGACCCACAAACTGATCTTTGATCAGGCCGAGATGTGTATCTTCAGATGCTCTTTTAAGCAACGTGTTTTTCACGACGCGATACTCACAGTGCGCCTCTTTCAGCTGTTTGCGCAATTGATTGATGCTGGATACATCAAGGCCCATGTAGTCGGTCATGATAACAACTTTGGATTTCAAGAACCGCTCTCTAAGATCCGTTACGATATGTTTTTTCTGCTCAAGCTTCAATTATCTCAACACCCCCCTTCTTTCCTATAACAGACCGGAGGCAACTGATATTTCTGAATTTCGAATTTCCAGCTCCCAGCGACATCTTAGCACATCACAACCGGGCGGTTCTCCTAAACTTGAAAATCGAAATTCTCATTACCCGTCTCGGTAGGCCGGCTTTGGCTGATTAAACACAAGACAAGTGAACCTACGGTCTTTGACAGGTTCAATCATATTAACTATTTTACCAAATCCTTCACAAAGGCTGTATCGATCTTAATGCCTGGTCCCATGGTGGTGGAGATGGCGATACTCTTAATGTAAGTTCCCTTGCTGGAAGATGGTTTAAGACGAAGGATCGTCTCTAAGAATGCCGATATGTTTTCGACAATCTTTTGAGCTCCGAAGGAAACTTTGCCCATTGGCGCATGGACGATTCCCGCCTTTTCTACTCTGAAATCGATCTTTCCGGCCTTCAGCTCACTTACCGCCTTAGCCACATCAAAGGTAACGGTTCCGGTTTTGGCATTGGGCATCAGCCCTCTGGGTCCCAGCAGTTTGCCGATCTTACCGACAGCTCCCATCATATCCGGAGTGGCTACAGCTTTATCGAATCCGAACCAGCCCTGTTTGATCTTATCGATCAAATCATCGCTTCCGACAAAATCTGCATTTGCATCAAGGGCTTCCTTTTCCTTTTCTCCTTTAGCAAAAACAAGCACTTTAACCTCTTTTCCGAGACCGTTGGGTAAAACAACGGTTCCGCGAACCATCTGGTCGGCATGTCTCGGATCCACACCGAGCCGAACTGCAACATCAATACTTTCATCGAATTTAGCATAAGCCAAATCGATGGCCTTCTGAACAGCTTCAAGAAAGCTGTAACGCTTATGCGCCTCGATTTTGCTTTTTGTTTCGAGATATTTTTTTCCCCGCTTCGGCATTTTAGGTTCTCTCCTTAATGCAAGTTGCAAATTTTTGGTTGCCTGTTCAAAAAGCGTTTTTCAGCCCAAAACCGTCAACCTGAAACCATTTCATACCACTTCAATTCCCATGCTCCTTGCAGTTCCCTTAATTATTTTACATGCAGCATCTAGATCATTGGCATTTAAATCAACCATTTTAAGTTTAGCAATTTCCTCCAACTGCTGCTGGGTGACCTTTCCAACCCGATCCCGCTTCGGGTCTGAGGCTCCTTTTGCTATTTTTGCCGCTTTCTTTAAAAGCACGGCCGCAGGGGGGGTTTTGGTAATGAACGTAAATGATCTATCCTGATACACTGTTATGACCACCGGTATGATCATTCCCTCATCCTTGGCGGTTCTGGCATTGAATGCCTTACAAAAATCCATTATATTCACCCCATGCTGGCCCAGAGCAGGTCCGATGGGAGGTGAGGGATTCGCCTTGCCCGCTTCCACTTGCAATTTGATCTGAGCGATTACTTTTTTTGCCATAAATGTGCTTCCCCTTTTAGATCGAAGCCGGTCCGAGATCCGCTATAGCTTTGTCACTTGAACAAAATCCAATTCCACCGGTGTGGAACGTCCAAAAATACTCACAAGCACCCTGATCTTGCCCTTTTCATGATTTACTTCTTCCACCGTTCCGCTAAAGTTGGTGAACGGTCCATCGATAACCCTGATTTCATCACCGTATTCAAAAAAATATTTGGGCTTCGGTTTCAGTTTGCCAGCCTCCATACGGTTTAAAATTTGCTCCGCCTCCTCATCGGAGATGGGAGTCGGCTTTTCTCTTCCCCCCAAAAATCCTGTAACCTTAGCAGTATCATTAACGATGTGCCAGGTTTCGTCATCAAGCTCCATTCTTACCAATAAATAGCCGGGATAAAATTTTCGGGAAGATGTTTTCCGCTTCCCTTTGACAAGTTCAACAATCTGCTCTGTAGGTACGACGACTTCACCAAATTTTTCGGGATGAGGAGATGCAGCGATCCGTTCTTCCAGGGCAGTTTTCACTTTGTTTTCAAACCCTGAATAAACATGGACGATATACCATTTTTTTGCCACTCTTATTGCTCCTCCTTGGCTATTGCAAAACCACTCGAATGATGCCAGACAAGCCGATATCCACCACCCCAAGGAAAAACGAGATGATCATCACAAGGATTATCACAACCAGGGTGGAACCCATGGTCTGTTTCCGCGACGGCCAGGTAACTTTTTTAAGCTCCACTTTCACTTCCCGCAGAAACTGAATACCCTTTGTCCAGAATTTAATATCCGAAGCGGGCTTTGCCGCCATCGCAGGTTTTTTCTGAACCTCGGCTGATTGTCTGGCAGAGTCTTTCTGTAAAGCGGCAATTACCTCCGAACTTCTGTTGGCAGCACCATTATCCTTTTTGGACTCCTTCTTCGAAGAAGATATCTGTTTTTTCTTCCTGGGTTTTGCCGATGTTTTTTTTCGCTGTAATCGTCCCATTACCCTCCCAAAAACCGGAAGCTCAAAACCGAGGCGTTTCTATGATTTCTCAGGCCTCCAAGCTGTTGAGCTTCCAAAGAAATCTTTGGCAGGCCAGGAGGGATTCGAACCCCCAACACCCGGATTTGGAGTCCGATGCTCTACCGTTAGAGCTACTGGCCTGCATTCTGTATTTGTTGATCCGCCAACCCCACGCTGACAGGATCTATGATATCTTCTATTTGGTCTCTCTATGCAATGTATGGGTTCTGCAAAATCTGCAATATTTCTTAAATTCCAGCTTATCGGGGGTTGTGCGTTTATTTTTGGTCGTTGTATAGTTTCTCTGCTTGCATTGTGTGCAAGCTAAGGTTACAATAATTCTCACGGCCTTGCTCCTGCTGGGTTATTCGATGATTTCACTTACCACCCCGGCCCCTACGGTGCGGCCTCCTTCCCGGATCGCAAACCTCAACTCCTTCTCCATGGCGATCGGAGTGATCAGCTCGGCTGTGATCGTT
>JAFDFZ010000102.1 GCA_019309565.1 Deltaproteobacteria bacterium | reverse complement strand
TAGCTCTGCGAACCGGCATTGCCGCTACAATAATCCCCAACGTGTTCGATTTCGAAAATCCACCAATCAGCCATCCTGAAAATAGCAAGGGGTTTAAGGCAGCCATAGGTCTTGAGCCTGAGGATTTAATCATTCTGCAGCCCACGCGAATCGTCCAGCGAAAAGGCATTGAGAATTCTATTCAATTGATCAAAGCTTTGAAGAACCCACGGTACAAGCTTGTTATATCCCATGCTCCAGGCGATGAAGGTTGTGAGTATGCAGAATGGTTACAGGAAAATGCAAAGGAGCAGGGGGTTGACTTGCTACTGTTGAAAACCTGCAATATGGATCAGCTATTCTCAGATAGGCAGCCCCCGGAGCAGTACAATCTCTGGGATATATACCCTCATGCTGACTTCATTACTTACCCGAGTCTTTACGAAGGGTTCGGAAATGCTTTCATCGAAGCAGTCTTTTTCCGGAAACCGGTCATGATTAATCGATATTCGATCTTTATCCGGGATATCGAGCCTTTAGGGTTTGACCTGGTCAGCATGGACGGAGTAATTACTCATCGGACAGTTGATCAGGTTCGGGAGATTTTAGAATCAGAGGAACGAAAGCAAAAGATGGTACAGACCAATTTCGATATTGCAGCTCGGCATTTCAGCTATGCAGTCCTTCGTAAACAGCTAAACGGTTTGATCACAAACGTCTTTGGAATGTAATTCATCGCTCAATGGTAATATTGACCTCGCCCTTACTGTTCAAAAAAGGGTGATGCGATGAAGCTATGCTGGCCGGGTAAGATAGAGCCTAAAGGCTCCCAACTCATATTCATCCAGTTACAGAATGGTTTTGGCTGTTTGCCTTAACCCATTAAAACGAATGAAGCACAATTGCGCCCTTAATACGCAGAAGAGAGAGAAATGAATGCTATCTAAAAAGATGTATGCCCTTTTTAAAAAGAAGGAGAAATTGGAGATTCGAAGAATCCACGACATGGTTGGGTTTTTTGAAAGCGATTCTTATATAAGAAAACAACTTGCCGAATATTTTGGAGAACATCTTGAAAAAAAGCGTTGTGGGTACTGTTCATTTTGTAAAAGCGGAAAAGCTGTTTTACATAACACGATCGAGCTTAAACCGTTATCCTGTTTTGAATTCGAAACAATCACCGGTAAGTTTATCGATGCGATCGGTGCGTGGTTTACCGACACCAATTTGACCAAATTTCTATGCGGTATTTATACACCTGTTTTCACGAAATACAAAATAAAGAAACTGCCGCAATTCGGCATCCTCAAAAACTATCCTTTTTTGGAGGTAAAACACTGGGTTCGGGAACAGAGCAGTTTGTCTGGATCCTCTGAAGAGATGAGTGTCTAAGAAGCTTCCCGCAGGCTATGAATTGTTACGCCGCACTCTTCCATCTCGATAGCATTGAGTGATAGCGGTGCAAAAAATAGATGTTGACAATAATACATCCGTTTGTTACTCGGTTATTTGTGAGTTTCGTTTAATCGACAATTGAAGACCTTTAAGCCCCGTTTAAGCGGGATCTTCGCCTTGTTGGGTCGTAGCCTCTGGCGAAACCCAATTCGCTTCGATAAGCTGCGAGGAATGCGCTCCCTGTTTTGGTTCAACATGGTCTGCTGCGGCTTGAGCTGAGACACAATTTTTGATTTTCGTTTTATCCTCATTTAAAAGGCAACTTCTTATTATTTTCTTCATCACAAAGAACTGGATCTCTGATTACTAATACATTCTGATCGAAAGGAGGTGGTAAACGATATCATATGAAAACTTTCCCTGGGTGTGCATGCCAAGACATGAATGCTTTTTGGTTACGCATTATTATTGATGTCGCAGTGAACATGGCAATTTACATTTTTGTTAATCGCTGTCAGGGAAAAATCGATTAAATTTTACTGATCGAGGAGGTGTTAAAATGAAAGAAAAAAGATTTTTAATCAGCCTAGCTCTTGTAATTTTTATTCTTTCTGTTGCAATACCATCTTCTGCCTTCAACTGGCGACAATTCGAAGGAGAAAAGATTCGGGTTTTAGCATTAAAGTTTTACTACACCAATTTTATCAAGGAAAAACTGCCTGAATTTGAAAAACTAACCGGAATCAAAGTTGTTTATGAGCAATACCCGGAAGATCAGTATCGAGAAAAAATTGTGGTTGAACATGCTGCAGGTAGTACGGCTATTGATGCTTTCTGGACTGGGCCAACCTATGAGGGTATGAAATTCTACAAATCAGGATGGTATCAGCCGCTTAATGACTACCTAAAAGATCCAAACCTGACTAATCCGGATTTTGAACCAGAAGACTTTGTAGAAAGTGTTTGGGCCATAAATTCCATCGGCAAAGACCAGGTTTCTGTTCCTGTCAACGCTATTACCTGGTTGCTCATGTATCGCAAGGATTTATACAAAAAATATGGAATCCCTGTTCCAAAAACCCTGGCAGAACTGGAAGAGGCGGCTAAGAAACTTACCCTCGATACAAATGGAGATGGTAAAATCGATATTTTTGGGTTTGCCGGAAGGGGAAAGAAAACCCAGGCTCCGGCCAGCTGGGGACCTCTGCTCTATGCTTTCGGTGGAAGCTGGTTAACCCCG
Source organism: Deltaproteobacteria bacterium (assembly GCA_019309565.1). Taxonomy (GTDB): domain Bacteria; phylum Desulfobacterota; class Desulfobacteria; order Desulfobacterales; family SURF-15; genus JAFDFZ01. Next base: position 11,330 of record JAFDFZ010000102.1, on the reverse strand, counting down.
GACCGAAAGCCAGCTATAAATTCACCACAAGCCATAGAGGCCTTGAAGTATTATAAAAGAATGATGCGGAATTATGCAAACCCTGGAGCAGCCGATAATCACTGGCATGATGTGGTGACTCTGATGCAGCAAGGCAGAGTTGCTAACATGATCGACACTATGGCGTTCTTTGGTTACATGGAAGATCCTAAGAAATCAAAGGTCGTTGGCAAGATTGGATGTGCCTTAGTTCCCGCAGGCCCAGGAGCACACGTGTCTGACTTATGGTGCTGGGCGATTGCCATCTCGAAGTTTTCCAAAAAGAAAAAACCTGCATGGCTGTTTATCCAGTGGGCAACCAGCAAGGATATACAAAAATGGATTCAGAGAAAAAAATTTCCGACCTCTCGAAAATCATCATGGAACGATCCTGAATTTAAAAAAATGGCCAATCCAGAATGGATCAGGGCTATTCAGGAGAATTTCAAAATTGCTACAAAGGTCTGCCATCCACAAGTGGTTGCTATCGCAGAAGTTGAGGATGTCGTTGGTTTAGCGATCACCAATTCCATCTTGGGTGCCGATCCCAAAGCAGAACTGGATAAAGCTCAAAAGCTAATCGAAGAGATTATGGCTAAAACCGAATAATTTTAGATTTGCGTGCCCGGTAGAATCTACCTTCGGTGGTTCGCACAAGCCAAATTCAACTGGGCGAGTTCTCCTCGTAAAACGTTGTGGGGGCATTTACCGTTTGGGTTAAGGGGACAATGGGCGTGTAGATGCTGATCTGTTTCACTTAAATCCTTGTCCCCTTGATCCCTATAGTTGCCAGCTTTAAGCCGGTACGTAGTTGAATTTAAGAACGATCCTCTTATTTGGTGAGATCAATAAGTGAGGGGTTTCTGAATGTACTAACTGCTTCAATAAAAAGGCTAAACAACAAGAGATATCTTCAACAAATCAACGAGCGATGAGAATAAACAAGAGACAACAAAGGCTATCAAGAATAATTAGTATGAAAGAAACTGGAAACTACCAACTAAAAGAAAAGTTATCCATCTGGTTTGACACATATTGTCACTGGATTTTGATCCTGCCTTGTGTCATCGTCATTGCAGCGGTCATTATATATCCTGTTATATACACGCTCAACATGAGCTTTCATTCCTGGTTTATTTCGGCAACCACAAAACCAAAGTTTATCGCATTAGCGAATTACTTTAAAATGTTCACCGGCGATGAAAGGTTTGTAAACGCATTTAAAGTTACCGTGTACTTCACCGGTGTCTCCGTATTTATTGAATTGGTGCTTGGAGTGGGGCTTGCCCAATTTTTTAACAGAGAGTTTTTTGGAAAGAGCTTTGCCCGGAGCTTAATGATTTTACCGGTAGCAAGTACCCCTGTGGCAATATCATTGGTCTGGAGAAACATGTATGACCCTACCCGGGGAATAGTCAATTACTTTCTCAGCCTTTTTAATATTTCCGAACTACAATGGTTAAAAGATCCCATTACGGTCATTCCCTCTCTTATTATAATTGATGTTTGGCAATGGACACCTTTGGTGATGCTTATTGCTTTGGCCGGGATGACGGCACTTCCCCTTGAGCCTTATGAAGCTGCTATTATAGATGGGGCTTCCCCATGGCAGATCTTTCGGCATATTACGCTTCCGCTTATTAGACCAAGTATTGTGGTGGCCGCCATTTTCCGGTTTATAGATTCGGTAAAAACTTTTGACATGATTTTTGTCACTTCCGAAGGAGGCCCTGGGGTGGCGTCTCAGATTCTAAACCTTTACATATTTGATCAGGGATTTCGTTACTTCCACATGGGCTATGCCAGTTCGCTGCTTGTGGTTCTGTTTTTCGGTATTTTAGCTATAAGCTTTGTTCTGATTCAGGTTAGGAGATTTGGCTTATGAGTACCCATGCCTCTATGCATTTTTTCGCCGAAAATAGAAAGTTGCGAATATTTCTCCGAAGTCTGTTCTATTTTTTCCTGGTCATTATTCTAGGCAGCTTCACATTTGTCTTCTTCTGGATGGTTTTTAATTCATTTAAAACGCGGGTTGACCTCGAGGCCTATCCGCCAATATGGGTCTTCAACCCTACTTTGATCAATTTCCGAAATGTCTTCTCTCAGACTCCCTTTTTCCATCATACGATAAACAGTTTGATAATCGGCCTTGCTGCTGTATTTTTTGGAATGCTATTCGGGCTTCCCGCAGCCTATTCCATTGCGCGATATAAACATCGCTACTTAGCCCTAAGTATCCTCACAACCAGAATGGTGCCAGGGATTTGCTTTCTTGTTCCCTGGTTCATTATCTTTCGCAAATTGGGTCTTCTGGACACCTATTTTGCACTGATCACAACCCATCTGGTTATTACACTTCCCTTGATCACATGGATTATGATCGGCTTTTTTGAGGATATTCCCGAAGAACTTGAAGAATCAGCCCGCATTGACGGATGTACCAGATGGGGCGCTTTTTTTCGTATTGCTTTGCCTCTAACAAAGCCTGGAATCGCAACAACCGGTATATTGAGTTTGATCTTCTCCTGGAACCACTTTCTCTTTGCACTGGTTCTGGCAGGCCCCAATACAAACACATTGCCGGTTGTAGTTTTCAATTTCATGGATTATGAAGAGCTGGATATGGGGGGTATCTATGCAGCCGCTACCTGCATTACCTTCCCGGTATTGTTTATGGCCCTAATGATCCAGAAGCAGTTTGTAAGAGGGCTTACCCTGGGAGGGGTGAAAGAGTGAAATCCGACACTGAATTAATAAATATGGTTGTTCTACGCTAAAAAAGTGGCCAGTGCCGATAATATCAAACTGGATCAACAATAAAGCGCACATGAAATTAAGGAAATGCTCTTGCATTCAATATGCGGTGCGCAGATCGCTTAAAATATGGTTAAAGATTAATCCAGTTGAATCGGATACGCACCATATTTGCGAACGGCATCGGCCATTGCGATGACATTTTCAGGCTTCAAGTAAGAGGCAAGGCTGTTTCCGCTGGTAATAATATATCCGCCGCCAGGTCCCACTGTACGAATAAGTTCTTTTACCTCAGCATCCACCTGTTCGGGGCTGCCCATACCAAGCAGGTTTAGATCAACATTTCCCAGTATACACAGCTTATCTCTAAACTCTTTTTTGTTTTCCACGATATCCATGGCGCCTTTTTCATTGGGATGAATGCCGGCAACCCCAAGTTCGATAAGCATTGGAATAGCTTCTTTTATGTTTCCATCGCTGTGAAGTACCCATGGGATGCTTACCTTATCCAGCACCCGTTTGTATCGATCGAACAACAGGTCTCTGAACACCTTTGGTGAAAAAAACATGCCTGTTTTAAAGGCGAAGTCGTCCGTTGTGACAAAAAGGTCAAAATCTAGCTGGCAGATGCGTTCTGCAAACAGCGTCATCCAGTTAAAATAGATATCAAGTAGCTTTTCAATCAATGGCCGGTTGTCGTAAAGCATTATTCCAAACTCATCCAGGCCCACGCTTAGCATGGTCTGGAAAAGACCGATTCGGGTTGAAAGATGGCAGGCATAATCAGCCTTTTGTTTGGCGAACTCTTCTGCTTCTTTGTAAAATTCATCTTTTGTTGGGTCCGGTAATTGTATCATTTCCAGGTCGGCTTCGGTTTTGATCTTCCCTCCATGAGGAAATGTGCGGCCATCGGTGCCGATTCCTGTTTTCGCATAATCAGGTGCGCGAAGCACAAATCCGATGTTGTCGTGTCCCAGAAATTCGGCTACTGCTTTGGCCTCCTCCGCCGTGTATGGGTTTTTCTTAATTGTTCCTCCCGTTCCTCCGGTGCTCAGTTTCCGTCCCAGCAGTTTTTCCGCAAGCGGTGGATCGACAAACAATTCGCAGTGGGGAACCCGATCCGGCTGCTGTCTTCTTATCGCTGCCAGAACCCTTTCGCGAGAACTCATCTTCATTACGACACCTCCTGACCCGGGCAGGCGGGAATAAAAAAACGGAACTATTTCCCGCTTCCTTTGGATTATAGAATCGTAGAAAAACAAAAGAGGCTGAAGATCAAACCTTACGGAATGAAAAATCCTGATATCAATTAAGCTAAATGAATAGAGATCCTTCCATGCAAAATCAATTTTATCGATAGCAATCAAATTGTCAACCTTATTTTTTGCTATCTACCAGATCGTTGATCCTCCGTCCACCAACAGGTTTTGGCCGGTTACGAAATCAGATGCACCTGAGGCAAGGAAAATTGCGGCTCCCACATGATCCATTGGCTGGCCTATTCTTGCCAGTGGTATGGAATCGATACGCGCCTTGAGGTCTTCCGGGTGTTCATCGAAGTATTTCTTGTTAATATCCGTGATGGTCGGCCCGGGACCGAGGGCATTGACGTTGATGTTATATTTGGCCCACTCCAGTGCAAGCGCGCGCGTAAGATGAGCGACTCCAGCTTTTGAGACGGAGTATATGGCCCTTCCGGGCATCACCACCTCAGATACATTGGATGAAATATTGATGATCTTTCCCTTTTTCTTTTTGATCATTTCCTTGCCGACCGACTGAGAGCAAAAGAACATGCCCTTTAAATTGATATCAAAAATATAATTCCAATCCTCTTCTGAAATTTCCTCAAGAGGCTTTCTTACGATTACACCAGCGTTGTTTACCAGTATGTCGATTCTCTTGTATTTGGCGATTACCTCCGATACCATTCTATCAACAGAGGTCCTGTCGCTTATGTCCGTTGCAATGGCTGTCGCATCGTTCCCTTCCTGCCGGATGGTCTCGGCGGCCTGCTGTCCTTCTGCCGCTCTACGGTTGGCAATCACCACAGTTGCTCCTGCCATAGCAAGACCCTTTGCAATAGCAAATCCGATACCCTGGTTTCCACCTGTGACAATAGCGATTTTATCCGTTAACCTGAAAAGTTCCATTGATAAACCCTCCTTTCCCGTATTCGACTCCTCATCTATCCATTCTATTTCCTATAGCATTCTTAAGCTTTAATCAACCGCGGCCGTGGGGGTACAGCAATACGAAGCTACATTGCCGCTATAATTATCTTGACACAGGTATCTGTTTCGGTCATATTGCCAAAGTCGAAACCTGGATGGGTTCCCGTCTCACGTTCAGCTATGTTTTTCCAGGCACCATATGGGCCGGTTTTTCAAAGGTCTCGAAGCTTTAAACCAGGGAATATTTGTAATCCTTGTTGAACGGGGATCTTTCAGTGTTGAACCTAAAGTTTGTGCAGCTGTTTGGGGTTTCACGAAAATAATTTCAGGTGTGCTTGAGATGTTTTCGTGAACAATTAGAACCTGAAATCAAATGGTGTCATACAGACGCCGGAATAGGAGGTTGTCAAATGAATCTGTTTCGGAGAACTGCTTTGATGGTACTGGTTTTGTCGGTGGCATTCGCATCACCGGTATGGTCCAAAACACTTAGGTTCGCCTTTCAGGGTGATATCAAATCCTTTGATCCTTATGCGCTTAATGAAACGTTCACACTGGGATTTCTTAACAACGTCTATGAAGGGCTCATCTGGCGTGGCCCCAATCTGGAGATTAGACCCTCTCTGGCCGTAAGATGGGAGGTCTTGGAACCGACCCGCTGGCGTTTTTATCTGCGCAAGGGAGTTAAATTCCATGACGGAAGCCCTTTTACAGCAGATGATGTGATTTTTTCCGCAAATCGGGTTCGTGCAAAAGGCTCAGACTTAAAGACAAGGCTTTCGGCTGACACCAAGGTAGTCAAAATAGATGATTATACGGTGGATTTTATCACGAAAAAGCCGAACCCCATTATTCATGTGGAATGGGGTTCCTGGTACATCATGTCAAAGAGCTGGGCAGAGAAGCACAACGCAGTGTCTCCTGAATCCGTCACGGCAGGAGAGGAAAGCTATGCCACTCGTCATGCCAACGGCACTGGTCCTTTCAAGCTGGTAAGTCACGAAGTGGGCGTGAAAACAGTGTGTGAACCCAATCCGCACTGGTGGGGCAATGCCAACAAGAAACATAATCTGACAAAAGTCATTTTTACCCAGATCGCCAATGATGCCACGCGTGTGGCGGCCCTGTTGTCCGGGCAGGTGGATATGGCCTATCCGATTCCCGTGCAGGACATGAAGCGTGTGGACAGTAATCCGGATACCCGTATGCTTGTGGGTCCGGAGCTGCGAACTATTTTTCTTGGAATGGATCAGTTCCGCGATGAACTTTTGTACTCCAATGTTAAAGGTAAAAATCCCTTCAAAGACAGGCGTGTGCGGCTGGCCTTTTACAAGGCCATTGACATAGATGCCATCAAAAAGAAGGTCATGCGTGGGCTATCTACACCATCTGCCATGATGATAGCACCTGGGGTTACCGGAGGCGGAAATCCGAAGTTCAAGCGATATGAATATGATCCGGCGGCCGCTAAAAAGCTTTTGGCTGAAGCCGGCTATCCCGACGGATTTGAAGTGGGCATGGATTGTCCCAACAACCGATACGTAAATGATGAGCAAATATGCCTGGCCGTGGTTTCGATGCTGGCAAAGGTGGGAATTAAGGTAAACCTGCTGGCACAACCCAAAGCCAAGTACTTCGCTAAAATACTGGCGCCGAAGCTTGACACAAGCTTTTACCTGCTTGGCTGGACACCCGGCAGTTTCGATTCCTGGAATCCCTTGCACAATTTACATGGCTGTCCGTCAGAGACCGGCAGGGGTAAGTTCAATCTGGGAGGTTACTGCAATCCCGAAGTGGATAAATTGACGGATATGATTCTAAGCGAGACCGATCAGGCAAAACGAAATGCCTTGATTGAGAAGGCATGGGCAATGACCATCGAGGATGTGGCATATATTCCCCTGCATCAACAGGCTCTTGCCTGGGGGGTTCGGAGCAATGTGGAGCTTAAGCAACGCCCGGACAACCAGTTTGATTGGCGTCACGTAAGAATCAAGTAACAACAGCATTCGGAACTGCCATGAGAAGCCCGGAACTTAGCACAATCGAGGGGAGTTCCGGGCTTTTTCCGTAAAGCCACAGGAGCGGTTAGGTACATTTGCCGAATTATGATTGCTTTAATCATACGTCGTCTCGTCCAATCTTTTTTTGTCATGCTTGCCGTTGCCATGGTCGCCTTCATCTTGTTTCGTTATGTGGGTGATCCCATCTCTCAAATGGTAGGCATGGAGACAAGCATCGCAGATCGGGAAAAGCTAAGAGAGGAGCTTGGCCTTAACGATCCGGTCATCGTGCAGTTCGCACGCTTTGCCTTCAACACCATGCGGGGACAATTTGGAATCTCCTTTCAGCTAGGTCGGCCCGTAAACGAATTGTTTGGCGAAAGGCTTCCGGCTACTCTGGAGCTTAGCATTGTCGCCGCTTTATTTTCACTGCTTCTTGGGGTTCCAATGGGAGTTTACACCGGGCTGTATCCGAACCGGAGTCTCGCTAAGATTCTTCAGACCATCTCACTTGTTGGAATCTCATTACCCACCTTTCTGATCGGAATCCTTTTGATACTGTTTTTCGGGGTTCTATTGAGATGGCTTCCCACATTCGGCCGGGGAGAGGTCATTGATCTGGGTTGGTGGAACACCGGTCTGCTTACGGCAAGCGGGCTGAAGGCCATTATTATGCCGGCATTCACCCTCGGCATTTTCCAGATGACATTGATCATGCGGCTTGTTCGTTCGGAAATGCTGGAAGTTTTGCGCACCGATTATATCAAGTTCGCCAGAGCACGCGGTTTGAGCAATCGCGCGGTTCATTTCAAACATGCTTTAAAAAATACTCTGGTTCCGGTTATTACCATCACCGGCCTGCAACTGGGCTCGCTCATCGCCTTTGCTATCATCACCGAAACCGTGTTTCAATGGCCTGGGATGGGGTTGCTGTTTCTTCAGTCGATTCAATTTGTTGATATTCCGGTGATGTCCACCTATCTCATATTGGTGGCGTTTTTCTTCGTGCTCATAAACATGATCGTAGATATCCTCTACCATGTGGTGGACCCTCGGTTGAGGTTTGGAGACATCGTTGGACCGGGGAATTGATATGAAAATCATTAATCGCTTTGCAGACACTCTACGAAGGTTTTTCGATGGTGATGTGTGGTACAGTTTTAAAAGATCCAAAATCACCGTGATCGCCACGATTATCACCATCATCATGATGCTGGCAGCGCTGTTCGCTCCTCAGATATCACCCCAGAACCCCTTTGATCCCGCATCCCTTGATCTGATGGATGCTTCCACACCGCCGTTTTGGTATGAAGAAGGCACAACAAAATTTTTGCTGGGTACTGACGATCAGGGCAGAGACATCCTTTCTGCCATTCTTTACGGATCGCGGATTTCTCTGTTTGTGGGGTTCGCCTCCATTTTGCTTGGAATGATCATAGGGGTGACCCTCGGGCTGATTGCCGGTTATCTGGGTGGTGCCGTCGATGCGTTTATCATGCGGTGTGCTGATGTACAGATCAGTTTCCCTGCTATTCTCGTTGCACTGCTGATCGATGGGGTCGCCAGGGGGATCATGCCGAAAGACCGTCACGAAGAATTGGCCATCTATGTTTTGGTGCTTGCAATCGGTTTTTCCAACTGGGTTCGCTTTGCCCGTACAGTGCGGGGATCAACGATGGTCGAGAAAAACAAAGAGTATGTTAAAGCCGCGCGTGTGATAGGCAGACATCCTGCGGCAATCATGTTTCAGCATGTATTGCCCAATGTCATGGGACCAGTTTTGGTGATCGCCACCATCGGGCTTGCCATCGCCATATTAACAGAAGCCACTTTGTCGTTCCTTGGTGTAGGCGTTCCTCCCACAGAACCTTCACTTGGAACCCTCATTCGGATCGGACAAAGTTTTCTTTTTGCAGGGGAGTGGTGGATCGTGATTTTTCCGGGAGTTTTCCTGGCAACCCTTGTGCTTGCCGTAAATCTGCTGGGTGATTGGTTACGAGATGCGCTAAATCCAAAATTAAGATAATAAAAATGGCAACAGGCAACCAGGAACCGTTACTTCAAATTGAACATTTAAGAGTCGAATTTCCAACACGCAGGGGAACATTGATCGCGGTGGACGATATCTCTTTACACATCGATTCAGGGGAGGTTCTTGGGGTTGTCGGGGAGTCGGGAGCCGGAAAATCAATTACAGGCATGTCGATCATTGGTTTGCTGGAACCGCCCGGCCGAATTGCCGGCGGCCGGATCTTTTTGCAGAGCCGTCGAATCGATAATCTTCCCTATGATGTGATGCGGAAGATCCGAGGAAAGGACATCGGAGCCATTTTCCAGGATCCATTGACCAGTCTCAATCCGCTTTTTACAATTGGTGATCAGATTATAGAAACCATCCGCACACACCTGCACTTGTCCGAATCCCAGGCAAGACGGCGGGCAATTGATCTTCTTAAAGAAGTGGGGATTCCATCTGCCGGGGAGCGGATCGATCATTATCCTCATCAATTCTCAGGCGGAATGCGACAGCGGGTTGTGATCGCGCTGGCCCTTTGTGCCGAACCTCGGCTGGTTATAGCCGATGAGCCGACAACGGCTCTTGACGTTTCGATCCAAGCCCAGATCATTGAACTCCTCAAAAGGCTTTGCAAAGAGCACCGGACGGCGGTTATGTTGATTACACATGACATGGGAGTTATTGCGGAAACCGCAGACCGTGTGGCTGTTATGTATGCGGGCCGTATTGCGGAAGTAGGCTCTGTGCTCGATGTGGTTTTACATGCGAAACACCCATATACTCATGGATTGATGGCCTCCATTCCTGCTGTTGGGCAAGAGGTGGATACATTGCCTCAGATTGAGGGCTCGATGCCAAGGCTGACGGAGATTCCACATGGCTGTTCGTTTAATCCGAGATGTCCCAGGGTATTTGATCGATGCAAGGAAGAAAGACCGGATCTTGTTCCTGTCGAGTCATCTTTCGTGGCATGCTGCCTTTTTGACGAAAATATAAAGAAGGTGGCGGCCGGTGAGTAACGGAACACAAACAAGTCATCCCGTTGAAGCTAAGGCAGCCGGAGATTCAAATATTCTTCTGGAGGTTGAGGATCTTGTAAGGTATTTCGATGTATCGCCGCCTTTTTTGAATCGGGTTATCGAGCGTACGGGTAAGATTTATGTAAAGGCCGTCGATGGTGTCAGCTTTAAGATCAGCCGGGGAGAGACGTTTTCGCTGGTGGGTGAGTCGGGTTGCGGAAAATCGACCATCGGACACCTGCTGGTAGGCCTTTACTCACCGACACGGGGAAAGATCCAGTTCGACGGCATCGAGCTGGCAGATGAAAGGCAGCGACGAAAACACCTCAACATTCAGCGCAGAATGCAGATGATATTTCAAGATCCTTACGCATCGTTAAACCCTCGATGGCGGGTGGCCAAAATCATTGCCGAGCCCATTCGTGCCCATGACAACCACGGATCGAGAAGAGACATTGAGAGCCGGGTTAATGAACTGCTGTTACAGGTGGGGCTCGCACCGCAGGATGGAGAAAAATATCCACATGAGTTTTCAGGGGGGCAACGGCAGCGTATCTCCATCGCCCGCGCGCTTGCCGGACAGCCTGAATTTATCGTATGCGATGAACCTACATCCGCCCTGGACGTATCGGTTCAGGCACAGATTTTAAACCTGATGAAGAATCTCCAGAGGCAGCATGGGCTCACTTATTTGTTTATAAGCCATGACCTGGCGGTCGTATATCATATTTCCACAACGGTGGGGGTTATGTACCTTGGTCGTCTTGTTGAATGGGCCGAGACGAAAACCCTTTTTGGAAGCCCGCGGCATCCCTATACCCGGATGCTTCTAGATGCAATACCAGATCTTTCAATGACAACCCGCAGGCGAACACCGGTGGCAGGTGAAGTGCCAAGCCCCATCAACCCGCCTTCGGGCTGCACTTTCCATCCTCGTTGTCCCTTTGCCCGGGATCTATGCGCCCGGCAGCGCCCGGAACTCATCCATCGAAACACTACGCATGTGGCCTGTTATGAAATCTAGGGGACGCTTATCAGTTTATAAGTTTAGAACTTTCACTTTCAGGAAAATTTAATGTCCCGCATGCATGTGTCGCCTTATTTTAAAGCGGAAATGATGGCCCTTGCGCCATCCAGAAGGAATTTCGTATCGCAGCCAAGTGCTATGTACTTTACCCCAAGATCGATCCACTTCTGTGCTCTATCCGGTGTATCGGCAAAGGTGCCAACAACGATCCCTTTCTGGGCGGCCTTTAAGACAACCCTTTCCATTTTTTCAATGACCGCCGGATCATCAATCCTTCCCGGCATTGCAAGAGACTGAGACAGATCATAAGGTCCAAGA
>JAFDFZ010000101.1 GCA_019309565.1 Deltaproteobacteria bacterium | reverse complement strand
CTGCAGGTCCCCCCTTCCACCGCTATGCGCAAGGGCCCTGGCACGAATGACTGCTTATTCCATTGGTCTGAAGGATGGCAATTCTAGTCACTGATCAAGATCTGACCCCATTTTCCTCAGTCTAAGAATCCAATATCTCATGAAAGTATCTGCAAATCTGTAACGGCCGGCGGGTGTTTGATACAGGATGCCCTTCTTTACCAGTGAATCCAGTGAGGCTTTAATGGACGATGAGGGACCAACCCCATAAGTAAGTTGAAATTCCCTGGAAAAAGGTTTGGCCTTTGGCTCCAGGGAAAGGGCCATGAGCAGGGTCCTTTGAGCCGGAGTGGCTCCCTGCCAGATCAGCTCGAAATGGGCCGAGTCCTGCCTGGCAACGACAAAGGGGGCCTGGTCCACCATTTCCTGCGAAATAGTTTCCGTTGCCCTGCCCGTTTCCCACAGGATGTTGCACATCCTCTGCACACTGTAGGGGACATCCTCTGCCGACTTAAAAAGAGGCTCAAGGTTGACGTGTTCGAGCCTGTAGCCCCCCTTCCTGAACCATTTCAGGATAAACTTGAGATACTGGGACCTGTCGATGGGACCCAACTCCATGATCCTGCCCGTCCTGTAAAAGGCCCTCTGGGGGTCCTGGGTCATTGACAGCATCACGCTCTGTTCCGAACCGGAGAAAATGTAACCTATGTGCGTATGCGTCTGTATTTCCGCGCGGATCGCCTTTTCAACGATCTGTCCATCATATTTTGCAAGGTCGGAAAACTCGTCTACGGCGATCACCAGCTTCTTCCGCTTCCTCTGGGCCAGCCGATGGCAGTGACTCAGCCCTTCTAACAGTGCTGAAAGGGCCTGTTGTCTTGGTGCGGCCATTTCGACCCCAGCGGCCAGAGATCCGTCGGGCCCCACCTCCACCCTGGGCCGCAGATGCTTGAGGGATGAGATGAGCTTGGCCACTTTGTCCGTGCTGGATTCCAAGGCCCTGGACACCTTCTCTGTAATGCCCACCGCGAAGGAGCCCACGTCGGGGTAAGCTTTGAGATCCAGGTAAACGGTCTGAAGACCCTCTTTCCCGAGTTCCTCTTTCAAGTTGAAAATCAGGCACGTCTTGCCGAACCGCCTGGGGGAGACGAGAAAGACGCGGCTCAGGTTCCTCATTTCCGAGAGGAGTTCGGAGATTTCCCCTTTCCTGTCGGCGAAGTAGGGGCCAGTGACGACCCCGGCATATTTGAAAGGGTTTTCCATCTGCATTTCTTACGGTTCGTCTTTAACGATACGCCATTAACGTATCATGGGATACCCGGCGTGTCAACAGACGTTTTTGGTCTATGGGGTGATGATGTTTTTGGGGGAGGGGGAGGAGGGAGCAGCCCTTGATAGTTGCCATCCTGCCAAGCCGTACCCTAGGGGCTTTGTATCCTCCTGGCCGATCCACCAGCCCTGCCAACACCGTGTGGAACCGGTGGTCCGGCCTCGGGGGGGTGCAGATAAGAGGCCCCTTCCCCGGGAGTTCCCTCTTCCGTCCCTGTCTGCGGTGCCGCCGAAGTGGTTTGCCACTTCGGGCGAGGACAAACGCCACAGCTCGGCCCGTCGGCCGCCGTTTACGGGAAGGTCATTCGAAACCACCGGCCGCCTCCGTGGAGTTCGAAAAAACGGGTGCGTACCCCACTAGCAACTCTCTTCATAACCACTCTCCACCGCCAGGATATTACCTAACCCGTTGATATGCAACATCTTTTCAGAGGGCGGCACATCCCCGAGGGGGCGGAAACGACGTTGATGCGGATTTCCTCCCGTCTGACCTCAGCCGGATGTCGTAAGTTGTGTCGCAAGTTTGTCGCAAGTTCAGCCCCTATTCCTTGAGGCGGTATATCAGCCGATTGGTCGCCCCTTCAGAAACGAGAACGCCTTTCTCCAGCATGTTCCTCAGCTCCCGCTGAAGCGTGCGCCGGTTGACCTCTGGGCAGAGCGCCTCGAATTCCTGGATGTTGATGCTCCCTTGTTCGAGAATGTGCATCAGGGCCTGGGCCTGGCGGGGAGAGAGGTCGTGCCGCTGGACGAGCACATCGCGTCGGATCACCTGCTCCCCCCGTTGCCTGACCTCCATCAGCTAGGTGGCCAGTCCGGTCAGGAAGTACTCCAGCCACCCGGTCATGTCCATGTCGCGTTCCCGGACGCCCTGGATCGCCCGGTAGAAGGCGGCTCGGTCCCTGTCGTAGTACTCGCTGATGGTAAACAGCCGCTTGAAGTCGTAGCCCGCGCGGTACAGGCACAGGGTTGAAAGCAGACGCGACGTCCGGCCGTTCCCATCCAGGAAAGGATGGATATGATTGGGGTCATGATTGGGGTCGGTCATGATTGGGGTCAGATCTTGATTAGTGATTTTAAATTCTGAAATTCTTCTCTTAATCTTTTCTCTTTCGATAATCTTTCAAATCCCCACCCGCCAGCTCACTGTCAAATACACCAGCCCAAACACCCCTCCGATCTGCTGGTTGGTAAAAAAACCGCTGTCCCAAAGTACATACACCAGCAGATCCCTCTTTTTCCCGATCCTGCCTCGATACCCGCCCAGACCTTCTCTGTTTATCCAAATCAATACCCAACACCGCCTATGGCCGCTTAAAAACCTCATCGGCTTTCACTGCCTTCAGCATTCACCGCTGCTTATGATTGATCATCAATACATATGAGAAGATGTCAAGTTCATAAGTTCTGTCTGTGCAATCAACAAGGATATCAAGAGGAAGCTCTTAGGGTCTTCTGTATCTGTAAAGATGTCCTGCCGGTTATTTCCCTGGGAAGGCACGTGGTACAGGGGCACCTCAAATTCTATCTGCAAAGGCCTTGGCGTGGATGCCTGCATACCACCTGGAGCTCATTATCACCAATGTTAGTCACTAATCAAGATTTGACCCCTTACTCACGTAGATGCTCAAGAAAGGTCGGCAGATCACAGGAAAGGCACCGCTCATTCCCGGCCGGTTTTCTGGTCTGGGAGACCAGAAAGCGCCGCGAGGCCTCGATTAGGTCGGCGACCCTGTTCAGTCGCGATACGTCTTCGGTCGACGGTGATGAAGTCAGCTTGACCTCGACCGCCCAAATCTCTTTTCCTATGTCCAGGACAAGATCCAGCTCATATTGACCACTGGTCCTGAAATAATATGCGCTGAAATTACGCCCCAACGAGGAAAGTTCACCCAGCGCCTGCTCTATGACGTAGCCCTCCCAGCTTGCGCCGACCCAGGGTTGCACAAGCAATGTGCGCTCGTCGGGAACGTTCAGCAACGCATGCAGCAGTCCGCTGTCGCGCCAGTAGAGTTTCGGCCTTTTGACAAGGCGTTTCCGTATATTTGCCTGATAAGCCGGCAGCTGCCGGAGCAAAAAAGCCCCGATTAGGTAATCGAGATAGTTGTTGACTGTATGATAGGAAATACCCAGGCTTTGCCCCACCTGGGCCGCGTTCCACACCTGGCCGTGCAGTGCGGCCAGCATCCGGAGCAGACGATCCGTTACCTGTGGTTTTGCGGGCAGTCCCCACAAGGGAAGATCGCGCTGGGCCAAAAGTGATAGGTAGTCTATTTGCCATCGTGGATACCGCTTATGCTCCAGTACACCGCCTTCGGGATAGCCTCCGCACAACCAGTGCCGTCTGTGAGACGCCCCCGTTTTGAGCTCCGAAAACAGGAAAGGTGTAATCTCTACCAATGATAGTCGTCCTGCCAGGGACTCTGAAACATGGGTCATCAATGATGGGGATACGGAGCCGATAAGCAGAAAGCGCCCCTTGCGGCCGCGGTCCCGATCGATTGCCCCTCTGAGGCGCACGAAGACATCCGGCCATGATTGGGCTTCGTCCAGGATCAACAGCTCCTTCCCTGCCACAAGGTCGTCCCATTCGAGGTCCAGGTGCAGGCGGTCGGATTCCTGCTCAAGGTCGAAGTAGACTCCGTGCATGGACTGCGCAAGAGTGGTCTTGCCGCTCTGCCTTGCTCCCACAAGGGCCACCGCCGGGTATACCGCCAGACGCTCTTCAACGAGCTTTTTGACGATCCGCTTGAGCATACTTTGTATTATAGAATCTAATTTCTATTTTGCAAGAACAATTTCACGCGTATTAAAAAACCTCGAGTAAAGACAAAGCCTATTCGGACTATATCTGCAAACCTTTTTGACAATTCGCCTATCAGCCAAAAAGCATACGAGAGACAAAACCGCTCTGTCGCAACCCTCGGGAAACATTCTGCGTTTCGGCTCACCTGC
Source organism: Deltaproteobacteria bacterium (assembly GCA_019309565.1). GTDB lineage: Bacteria > Desulfobacterota > Desulfobacteria > Desulfobacterales > SURF-15 > JAFDFZ01. Next base: position 12,536 of record JAFDFZ010000101.1, on the reverse strand, counting down.
CGGAGCCTGAGGAACCATGACCTCAGAGACTGAAACCACATGTTCGGAGCCGTCTTTGCGTCTGTATCTTGCAGTCTACCCTCATCGCCCGTTGCCGCTTTAATCAATCTCTATCATCAAAACCGGTTCCCCGAGGACAAAGCCATCGGTCGGCAGCTCGACGTTACCCTCAAAGGCCTGTCGATAAGGCCCAGAACTTCTCATCATCACTGTATGCGTAAGCAGTGATTTACTCAATCATCTTGTCCAACGCTGTCGAGATTCTTATCCCCCTGCTGAACATTTGCAGGTTCGTATTTCGAATTTGTTTTCGTTAAAAAATATAAAAAGGCAGATCTTGATTAGTGATTTTAAAAGCTTTAGATAAAAGTAGAAAAATCGGCTGATTTATGATCTGACCTTTTATGCCGCGGATACCTGAGGTAGGGAATGATAACGTCGTTTTTGTTTCCCCCCGTACCGTCATAGGTGACCGATACTATCGGGATGCCTGTTTTTTTCTCTATCCTCCGCGCCATGGCCTCTGTCACCAGTGCAGGGCAGCAAAATGAAGGGCTTGCCTGAACAAAAAGCACCACATCCGGATGGTGCTTTGTGATGTAGTGGATTTTCAGGATGTTGTCCATGGACTCGCCTGTGTTTTCAACCCTGATGTTAAACTCGGCAAGTATTTTATCGGGCGAGTCGTTATATCTTGGCTGGGATTCGTTCAAAATCTGCTCAAAGTACTTATAGTAAGTGCTTTCCTGTAGCTTTAACCCTGCAATCAGAGCCCTTGATGAAAAAGCTTCAAGATAATGCCCTTCAACCATCCACTTGCGCAGGTAAAGACCGGCGATCATCTTAAGGTACTCGCTGTAAGGGGTTGTCACCACCTCCCCGCCGTTTTCCTCGATAAAGCGGATAAGATCCTGGTTGATAACGCGGTTGTCCCGCGCATACAGATCGCCGAATATCGCCACCTTCGGCCTTTGTCGCCTTTTGATCGGAATGTCCTTGAAACAGGCGATCGCCTCCTCAAGGGCTTCTTCTTTGGGCCGTTTTCCGTAAAAAGCTTCCTCCAGGATCGCCATGCTCTTTTCTATGGCAGCATCGGTCTGTCCTTTTACCTTTTCATAGGGCCGCAGCATACAGCCGATTCTCTTGATATACCCTCCAAACATATAAGCAAAATAAGATGCTGCGGGCATCTTGATCGACAAATCATGCAGCGACATGGACCCCACATAGATACTGGCCTTTTCCATGCCGTTTCCGCAAGATTGCAGGATCTTCCTTATATGTACGGGATAGAGACGTATATTGCAGGCAATGCTGGACATACCCATCCACAGCACGGTCTTTGAGGGATCCAGATCATGCTTTTTCACTGTATCGATAAAATCCTGTGCGATGATATTCAATGGAATACACTGGCCGGTATTGTACCGCATGCTTTTCTGTATGCTGTTTTTGCTCTCTTCGAGCAGCCGCGCATCGATCCCCTCCCGGTGCAAGGCCGCCACGATCAACCGAGGGCTTAAGTCATCCCAATTGGGAATCAACAGGGTTTTCCCGGAAAAAGGAGTATCCTTTTCAGGGATAAGCGCCGTTACATACTGCGGCAGTGTAACCTCTTTACGGGCTTTGCTTGATGCATGGTGATTTCTGAAAGATCGAATCGCTGCCTCTATTCGTGTTTCATACCCAAGGCTTGAATCATGTTCATCTATCTGAAGTATGAGATAGGGCTTGCCATGTGCTTCCATCACTTTTTTGAAATACTCCATCACAAAGGAATCCGGCGAACACCGAAAAGAGGTGAGAAGCACCGGATATGCGCCATCTGTTCGGGCCACAATCTGGGCAGATTCAATAATCTTGGCCGCGTAATGCCAGTGGATTTCATTGAGCAGCGGCTCAACAGATTGCACCTCCTGCTTTTCATAGGACAGCATGTCCTGGAAAAAGGTCTTTATACCCAAAGATGAAAAAATATCGACAATACCTTTGTTCATAGCCGGTGAAAGCACTGTGTAAGGTCTTCCAAGCAAAACCACGTAAACATCGCCCGTGTTGCCGGTGGCTTCCTTAAAGCGTTTCTTTAACCTGACCGTGGCATTTTGTTTGAATTCCAGGGCCCTGTTATAGGCATTTGAAACCGCCGCAAACCCGATGCTTTTCCCTGCAACGGGCTTTAGCATCCGGTAAAGCTGTGCTTTTGTGTGAAATGAGTTGTAAAGATAGTGAATCAGAGGGGTAAAACACCGGCGCCTGTTTTCCTCGCCAAAAGCAGCCGAAGCCAGGGAAGCTGCAAACTGCGTATAATAGCAGTACTGGCGGCGGATGTCTTTTTTCCGGGATTTCTTTTCAAGATAAAAAGGCAGAAAGATAAAATCCGATTTGTCCATCAGGTATTTGACATGACCGTGCAGTGCCGCTACCGGTGCGCAGAATTCAGCACCGGCTGCATGCTTTCCGGCACTTACGCCATCCCCGTAGCCCTCGCTGGTAACCGTCTTGAACCCCAGGGTGTTGAAAAAATACTGCCAGAATTCCAGATCTTCATAAAGATGCAGCGCAGCGGGAATTCCGATGACACATTTTTCCCGAAAATCTTTTGCGGGCTTGAATGCAAGCGCCCGTTTTCTTTCTCTGATCATGTCGAAACCGGAGCGGTTTTTGTTGACATATCTTTTGGTGTCGTAATCTCTTTCGCAAAGAAAACCATAGGCAACCTTCTGTCCATCGATCTCTGCCAGCGTAATCTTACAGTGGTTGGTGCAAATATCGCATATCTCAAACTGAAAGGGGATATGCTTTCGGTAAAGGTGAATTCCTCTAAACCTGCTCTTTGCAATTCTCTTATCAGCAAGGGAAAGTGCAACACCAAGCGCGCCGGTCAAATGGCAATACTTAGAGACGTGGATGGGCTTTTTGAGCCGATTCTCGAAGGCCGCAACAAGGGCTCGGTTTTTAGCGGTAGCCCCCTGGAACAGTATGGTGTCTCCGATGCTTCCTTCAACAGCCACTTTGCTTAAGTAGTTTTCGCAGATCGCGTAAACCACAGTTGCGAGCATCTCGTCCACCGAATATCCCTCGTTTAGATAATGATTGATATCCCTTTCCATAAACACCGTGCATCTATCGCTTGCAATCGGGGATTTTTGATACGCAGCCCGTTTTGCATAATCAGCCAGAGGGCAACCTAATTTTTGTGCCTGCTCCTCGATGAAGCTTCCTGTTCCTGCTGCACATACCGTATTCATAGCGGCAAAAGTGACCGAACCGTTTTGCAATGTGGTAAACTTGGAATCCTGGCCGCCTATTTCGATGATGGTATCCACCTTTGGGTTGATATGGTGTGCAGCCCGGGCGTGAGCGGTGATCTCGTCTATGACAAGATCGGCACCTATTATATTGCCAATAAACTTGCGCCCGGAGCCGGTGGTTCCAGCTCCGATGATCTGAACATCTATCTGTTTCCGCAATTGCAGATCATCCAAAGCCGCCAGTATGCACTGAAGAGCCACAAGGGGTCTGCCTGCTGTTCGGGTGTAAAAGCCTGCCATAACCTCCTTGTCCCTGGTTAAAAGAACGGCTTTGGTGCTGGTTGAGCCAACATCGATCCCCAAATAGACCCTGTAAATTTTATCCGAATTCAGGGTTGCATAAACATCCACCTCGACCCGATCTGAAAATTTGATCTCTTCGGGCTTAAATTCGTAGGTTTCGATGCCCTTAAAATCAGGATAATCAGAAAGGCTCAATTTAAGCGGGCCATGGAAATATTTCTTCGGGCTGTTGCCGCGTACCAGGATATCCCCTGCAGATGTAACAGTGGGGAACTCCGGTGTCCGTTGCTCCCCCATCAAGCTAAGCGCAGCACCAACTGCCCCGAAAAGATGGGAGAAGGTATGAACATGAACCTCTTGCCCCAGCATTGATCGAATGTGTTTTACCACGGCTGGGTTTTTGGCTACCCCGCCTGCAAATATGATAGGACCGCGGGCAGGGTCACCGGAAAACAGGGTATCGTAAATATTTTTAGCAAGCCCGCGGCACAGTCCGTCACAGATTTCCGCCAGCGTATATCCCTGTTGCTGGGCGTGAATCAGGTCTGTTTTCACAAAAACAGCGCACCGCGAGGCGATTTTCGGCACAGCCCCCCTGTTTTTAAGCGCCATTTCTGCCAGTTGCTCTATTCCGGCAAGGTTCAATCTGGCTGCCTGCTGGTCCAAAAAGCTTCCGGTACCGGCGGCACATGATGTGTTGGCCTTGAATTGAAGGTAATTTCCGTCTTCATCGAAACGTATGAGTCCGAATTTTTCACCCCCCACAAGAAGAATCGAGCCGATATGCGAAAAGAAAAAACGGGCCGCTTCGATGACTGCAACCCGTGTGTCGTATTTAGCCGTTGTTCTGACAACAGGCGGGGTTGACGATGTGACGGCAATACCGCAGTTTCCACGGACATCAAGCGTTTCAAGGAGCTGCTTAAGGGTGTTTTCGATCTGCCCCCGGTGGAATACGTAGGAGATGTTTAAAAGATCGCCTTTGAGATTCATCTGAACAACAGACACGGTCACCGACCCGATGTCGATTCCAATAATGCTCGCTGGCTCAGACATATGCTCACCTATCGATCGGTTTTAATGGGTTTTTCGCTATTAAAAGATCATCTACCACCATCCCGGCAGGAGCCCGGTTAATATAAGCCAGGCGTTTTCCCTTTATGTGAAACTGTCTAATATTAATCATCATTACAGGATTGGCAAAGAAATGGTTATTAAAAAAACAGGTTTCTTTTAGGCGCTTAGGGACATCATATCGACAATTTGTTGTCGTTATTGAATTACATGCTTTTGATAAGCGTTTATAGTGAACTAAAGTTTGAAGTGAGCTAAAGTGAGCTAAAGTTAAGGAATTTGGTCTATTTTTAAAATGAAAGAGCGAAGCGATACCTTAATTTTAGGCACTTTAGGCACTTTAGATCACTTACAACTGGGTTCTTATTTCAACTGCCCCCAAAGGGGCCACTTTTTCCGAGCAAACTCTCGGGAAAAGCATAGTCGCTTAGAAATCATTTCCTTGCGTTTAGAGGTTGACAAATATAACCCCGCTCACTCGCCATCAGGGTCGAAAAGATATCCCACAGAACGCAGACTTTTGAAATGGAGTGGTTTTTTGGGATCTTTCTCAAAATATTTCCGCAATCGCACAACGAAGTTGTCAACGGTTCTGGATTCTGTGCCGTGGGCGTACCCCCAGCCGATTTCAAGAAGTTTTTTTCGGGAAATGGGTATACCCCTATGAGAGATAAAAAGCTTAAGCAGCCTGGCTTCCTGTTCGGTGAGGTTTATTTTTCCGGCTGGACCATAAGCGGTCAAAGTGCTGAAGTCAATCCTGTTGCTGCCGAAGGTATAAACCGTATCATTCGCAACGCCGTCTTCTCCGCCTGCAGGTGAACGCCCTTGATGCTGCGCTGCTCTGAACAGAAGCCTTTCTACGCGCAGCAAAAATTCTTCCAGATTGAAGGGTTTGGAGAGGTAATCGTCTGCACCATCGGAAAACCCCTTCACTTTGTCTTCGGAATCTCCCTTGGCCGACAATATCAAAATAGGGATGTTTCTATCTTCAAGACGAATATTGCGAAGCACCGTCAATCCGTCTATGCCGGGCAGCATGATATCAAGCACGATCAAATCCGGATGCCATTCTTTCCATTCCTTCAGTGCGGAAATCCCGTCCGGGACGATGCGCACGGAATAACCCTTAAGCGCAAGGTTCAATTTAAGCCCCTCTGCGATGTGAGCCTCATCCTCAATTACGAGCACCCGCTGTTTTTCAGAACGATTCAACTGTTGTCTCCCTGAGGGGCGGCAGCCGGTTTTATCGGTTTTAAAGGAAGGATTATCGTGAAAACAGACCCGCTGCCCTCTTCCCTGCTTTCGGCCCTTGCCTTGCCCTTGTGGATACGGGCTATTGTGTCCACCAGGTAAAGGCCGATTCCACTGCCCCCGGCCGACAGGTTATCGGGCCGTCCGATCTGGTAAAATTTTCGAAAAATTTTTTTTATTTCAGACCGGGGCAATCCGATACCGTTGTCCTCGAAACGAATGTGCAGCTCGCCGTCCCTGGGTTCAAACGAAATATCCACCCTGGGAATCTTAGAGGAATTGTATTTGATGGCGTTTGTAAGCAGATTCATCAACAGCATTTCAAAAAGAGCGATATCGATCTTATATTCAAACAAACGGCCGGTGGTATTGTGGACATGGATCTCGCTGCCATGGAAAATATGCTTGTTTCTTTCGCAAAACTGCTCGGTAAATCCAACGAGCTCTGTTGTGACAAAATTTTTCTTATAGGTTTTGCTTTCGATTCTGGCAAGGTTCAGGATGTGGTTGATGGTTTCCGATAACCTATCCGCATCCCGAATCATATAGTCCACATATTTTAACTGATCCTCTCGGGACAGCCGATGTTTTCGGAACGTCTCAAGGTATAGTTTCAACGAGGTTACCGGTGTCTTTAGCTCATGGGTAAAATTATTGATAAAGCTTCGCTGCAGGCGGTAGAGCTGAAGGGTTTTTTGGTTGTAAACGAAGATAGTGAATATTCCCATTAAAATGATCCCCACAAGAATCGAGAGAATCAAGATGACAACCCACGTCTGAGGGGCCAGAACCTGGCCAGGGTCAAGGTTGGATTTTGAAATTACCGCTCTTAACCCCGAGCTTATCTCGACATACCAGTAAATATAAAGGATAAGGGAGACCGCAACGGTGACAATAGAGAAGATAAAAATCATTATGGGCTGTACAAGAAATCTTAACTGGTTCATCACCGTCGTTTCCGACACATCTCTGCATAATTGTTTGAAAAGCGTCTTAATACCATTTAAACCCTGCAGTTGCATAAATCACATAGCAAAGTGGTCTTGTACGAATTGTTTATCAGTACCTTACGATTTCGCCTATTAAGTCGTTTAGCAACAACCGGGTAAACCTGTTTGCCAAAATGATGTAATTATATTCCCACAGCTAAATGAATGCAACTGCCTGTCATTTTTACCGGCAATTCTCGGTGAATGAGAAATTGTGATAAGGAAAGGATTGCGGCAGCATATTGTCCGCATCCTTGAGAAAACCTTTACAAAGGCTATGAACAGCAGTATGTAAAAGCCATTTTAATCGGTTTAATACTCTATCTGTTTCGCTCTTGTAATTAACATCATTTTTATCTGGGAGCACTCCATTGTGGTTTGCATATTTTGACAGGGGTATTTGTGAGGTATTTAAATGAATATCGATCCGGATGAGTGTACAGGTTGTGGAAGCTGTATTGTATACTGCCCCATGGAGGCGATATCCATTGTCGATGATCATGCGGTGGTGGACCAGGACCTTTGCGTCGAGTGCGGTGTGTGCTTAAGATCCTCGGCATGTCCGGTGGACGCCACAGAGGAACCTGATCTTACATGGCCGCGTACATTGCGCGCGCTGTTCAGCAACCCCATCACCGTATTTCAGGAAACCGGTGTTGCAGGCCGCGGCACCGACGAAGTAAAGTCAAATGATGTCACCGGCCGGTACAAGCGCGGGGAAGTAGGGTTTGGTATCGAAATGGGAAGGCCGGGTACTGGAACCACTTTTCGCCAGGTACAACAATTGACAATGGCTCTGGCAACACTCGGTGTGCAATTTGAGAAAAAAAATCCTCTCACCTCCCTGCTGTCGGATCCCGGTTCCGGAAAGGTTAGGGAAGATATTTTAAACGAACGGGTGCTGACGGCCATAATCGAATTCAAGGTACCCGTCGATCGGGTGGGGGAGGTGCTTGCAGTGCTGGAAAAATCTCAGGCGGCACTCGACACGGTTTTCAGTGTAGATTACATCAGCCGACCGGATGATGACGGCAGCCTGCCTGCTGTTGAAGCCGCCGCAAAGCTGGGTTATCGTTTTTCCGAGCATGTCAAGATATGTACCGGATTGGGTCGCCCCAGAGTCGACTAGACCGGGTTTAAGAAGGAGGGTGTAAAGTTCATGACGCACTCATTACACAGGGTAGGACCGTACTTGGATGAGGAAATTGTCTTTATTTTAACACCATCAAAGGGGATTAATTCTGAGGGGGCAGAAGAGAAGATAAAAAAATTTCTGGAAATTATTGTCAACCACAAGCCGGTTCATTATGGGGACGATCGTGTAGGAAATCGATATACGGCCGGATATGATCAAATTGTCGAAAATTTAGAGGAGGTCACCAATATTCATGCGGTCTTCAATGACCTTAATACGGCCAAACAGGTGCTTAAGGATCTTGTTGAAGCCGATCTCGGGCTATCGATAGTTGTATCCGGGCTGTTTGAAAATGCCAAAGCATGTTGTGAGGCGGCGGGGATACATTACCACAGCATCGAGCATTCCCTTGGGATTTGGGGAGACAGAGCCCGTTTGCCGGATGAAAAAACACTATCGATTTTAACCATGTGCGGTCATGGCCTTGTGTCCGTAAACCTGATCCAGGCGATGGCGGAAAGCATAAGAAACAAGGAGAAGACAGCGCAGCAAGCCGCAGAAGAGATGGCAAGGTTGTGCCTTTGCGGCATCTTCAACACGGAACGCGCAGCCCTGATTCTAAAAGAGATGGCCTCTGTAAGCAGGGCTGGAACGAAGATCTAAATAATTAAGATGAACCGAAACAGCGAGCCCTATTGAATTGCGCTTTGCGCACCCCTTCGGGGATTCAACAGGGCGAGCGAATCTAAAATTAGACACACTTCCGGGAGATATTCTGGGAGTCTCTGTGTTTGAACAGAAAAGCGGCTCGTTTATTTTCCATCAGGAACCGATTTTTGCCCTGGCCCTTTGTCTATTTTCAGCCAGTATTCCTTGGGACTTTTCCGTCGATGGAACACTGCAATAGTGGGCTTTGGCCTACAGCTCATAGAGCTTACGGATACTCCACTGTTCCCTGTCTGCGTGCCGACATGCACAGGCAGGCATTACTCCATGTGTGAGGCAAGATTACCAAGCCTGAGTAAATATCTATTATTCAATAAATTGTAGAGATTTCAAGGCATAAGATTACGCCACGCGCATTAAGGGCGGCTCTTTATACTGGGATTTTTCAGCGGTCAGCGAGCTTCCGGCGATTTCAGGTGTCAGGCGAACAGGCCTGGACGCTGTCTCTGTATCTTCTGGAAACCTGGCAGGCAGCTTGTCGTTTAGACCATCCTCATTGAACAGGCGGTATGCAGTGTTGGGAATTCGAACATCTCCCATCGTCCGATATCTTAAGTATTCTTTGATACTGAAAAAAACCACAAGAATCGATGCGATAAAATCAGGAATATTCCTGCGACCGAACTGGGAGCGATACGATTCCCTGATTTCCTCAAGCAGGGCTTCACTTTTCTTGTTTTGCACAAAGAGTCTTGAGGCGGTTAGAAAATATCTCATCAACTTAAGCTTCTTAAGATAAATTTTCTGGCGCCGGCGTACGCGCGGGTCTGTATGCTGTGTACAATACATGTAGCCTCTTAACACTGTTTTGATTGCCCGCAACAAAGAAGCACCGTTTCTGTTGTAATCGATCTCAAAGGCAAGCCGAAGAAAATCCTCTGATTCTTCTCTTGAGAAATGTTCATGGTGAAACCATATTTTCCCCTGGCCGTGTTGAGATTCGTAAGGAACCTGTTTGAATACCTTGCCCTGTTTTTCATAATCGGTGTATAGCTTTGTTCCGGGAATAGGTCCCAGCGGTGAAAATTGAAGATAATCCGGGTTAAGTGATGTCACAAAGTCAACATCCTCCCAGATCGTCCTCTTATCATGTTCTTCTAAAAATAAAATCGATGATGCAAGAACGCTTATTCCTCTTTTCTTCAGTTCCTCGAAAAGAACCTGAAAATCCGTGCCCTTGTTCTTTGCAAAGATCTCTTTTTTGGATTCCACACCGATCCAGATGAAACTTACACCCAAGCGGACAAGAATATCGAGATCGCCGATCGCCTTGAGGGTTTCCGCAGAACTGAAGATGGCAAAGGTGAAGTGACGGTCGTTCTTTTCCATCAGTTCGAGCAGTTCCATAGCGCGGTCTTTCATTTTAAGGAAATTTTCATCCAGTACTCCGAAATCCGTTATATTCATTTCCTCTTCATACCGGCAGCAAACATCGAAAATGTCCTGACCTGTTTTAAGATACGGAATATAAGTGCCGAAGAAATGCGAAGGGGCACAGAAACGGCATTTGTTGGAACAGCCAAGTCCAGTTATAAGGATGCCGGAATCAGACGGCCACGGAGCGCCCATGACCCGCCTGTTAAAGGAGCTGTATTGTAGCGGATGCTTGATGGGCTTGTCTGCCTTTTCTCCGAAAAGATCTCTTAGAAAATACACACCCTCTCCCCTGCAGATAAAATCGTGATCGATCATGGTCTCGATGCCGGGAATATTTACTCCATGGCCACCTAAAATGATCTTTGATTTAGGTGAGAGCTCGCGGATGGTCTTCGCCATTTTCTTTGCTTTTTTAAAATTGGGTATGATGAAACTGATTCCGACATAATCATACCCTTTCTTTAGTTCTTTCTTAAACCGCTTGAATGTGGGGAAATCCAGCACCGCGGTGGGCATATCGATATTTTCTGCCAGAAAATACAGCCCCTGGCTTGCATGATTGAACCGGTAAGAAAATATCCCTTGCTCTCGGGTCACCTGGTTGTGAAATAATTCCATCTTGTTTTCTTTTTCACCATACGCATCATCGACTCCGTATGGGCCAAACACGGACGTAAGTAATAATTTCATACATTCTCTCCTGATAATTATTCGATATTGATTCTCTCTTTTGCCCATATTATACAGCAAAACACAGAAAGGCTCTGTAAAACAAATGTAAAATCTCTCAAAATGCGGATTGATTATATTTAATGGAGGATAGAGATTAACATGATATCCGACCTTTACGCCGATTTGATCTTGACCGCAGCCAATATCATCACCATAAATCCGGAACATCCCAGAGCAGAAGCCGTTGCTGTCAGGCAGGGGCGGATAGTGGCGGTCGGATCTGCAGCAGATGTGGGTTCGTTGCGGGGGCGGGGAACAGAAGTGCTTAATTTGAAAGGCCGAACGGTGGTGCCTGGGTTTAACGAAGCCCATAATCACATGATAAGTTTCGGAATGCAGTTAAAGATGGTGCCGCTTAAATACCCTGCCATCCGATCCATCCCCGATATCATACAGACGCTTAAAGACCGCGCCTCCACCCAGAAGCCGGGAACCTGGGTGATGGGTTCCGGATACGATAACACCAAACTGACCGAACAGCGCCACCCCAGTTGCCGGGAACTGGATAGGGTGTCAACCGAGCATTATGTGATGATCCGGCACACCTCAGGTCACATGTGTGTGGTCAACAGCAAGGTTCTTGAACTTGTCGGTATCACAGCCGACAGCGTAGATCCGGAGGGCGGGCACATCGATCGAAACGACAGGGGAGAGCCCACCGGGCTTTTGCAGGAAAATGCCCAGCAACTGGTCACCGAAAGATTTTTCCCATACCCTGTAAATACTGTAATAGAGGCCTTAGAGGCGGCAAACAAGATATATCTTTCCGAAGGAATCACAAGTCAGGCCGAAGCCGGCATCGGTTTTCATTCAAACACCGAGTTGTTGGCATACCAGGAAGCGATCCAGCAGGGTAAGCTTAATATTCGATCCAGCTTGATGATTCTTGCGGAAGTGCTGAAAGAAATAGACGGCGCCGAGAGCGAGCAGTTTTTCGCTTTAAGCCAGGGAATCAGAACCGGCTGGGGAGATGAAAAACTGCGGATCGGGCCGTTGAAGATATTCTCCGACGGGTCTATCATCGGCAGAACAGCAGCGGTCAATGAACCTTTCGACACGGATCCCGGAAACATAGGGTTTTTTGCCACAGAGGAAAGCGAGCTGCGGGAGCTGATCATAAGGGGCCATAGAAGCGGCTGGCAACTTGCGGTTCATGCCTGTGGCGACCGTGCCGTAACCTACATCCTGAGCTGCTATGAGGAAACCTACATCCTGAGCTGCTATGAGGAAGCCATGAAGGGGTTTGCACGAACTAATATCCGCCACCGTATCGAACATTGTGCCATGGTCAATCCGCAGCTGCTTGAGAAAATCAAGGAACTTGGTGTGATTCCAGTACCTCAGCAGCATTTCATCGGGGAGCTTGGCGACGGGCTTATTACGAACATCGGCTCTGCTCGAGCTAGATGGTGTTATCCTCAGCGCAGTTACCTGGATCGCGGCATCCCCATCCCCGGAAGTTCCGATCGTCCCGTAGTCAAAGGAGCACCGCTTTTGGGAATTCACGATGCAGTAAATCAGAGAACCGATTCAGGCCAAAGCTACGCACCGGAAGAAAAAATCACTCCCGAAGAGGCCATCCGCGCCTATACCCTTCATTCAGCCTATGCAAGTTTTGAAGAAAACATCAAGGGATCAATAGAAGTGGGGAAACTTGCTGATTTTACAATACTGGGAGCCGATCCCACCCAGGTTGAC
>JAFDFZ010000258.1 GCA_019309565.1 Deltaproteobacteria bacterium | reverse complement strand
GACCTTGTTGTAGCCACAGGACATTTCCCTTACGATCCGGATCACAAAGCCATGCTGGAGCAAGCCAAGCGTCTGGGAGTGAAGCGGCTGGAGATCATACACCCCGCTCACATTCACTGTAAAACATCCATTGCCCAGATGAAGGAGGCTGCCTCGGAAGGTGTAAAACTGATGCTATCCGGGCTTGGAACCACAACATTCCCGCTTCATGAAACCGGACCCGTATATGCCGTACGGATGATAAAAGAAGTGGGGGCTGATCACATCGTATACGGTTCCGATTACGGCCAGGTTCACAACCCCCCGCATGTTGTTGGGATTCGCTGGGTGGTAAAACTGTTGCTTTCCTATGGTGCAACCTCAGAGGAGGTACGAAAAGTGCTGCAGCAAACCCCTGCAAGGCATCTGGGCCTGGACGGGAGCAGGTGAAAAGTTACGATTGCAACTCCATGGGTTTTATCAATAATTCCGTTCAAACCATAAATACGGAAGTTCTCATCATCGGAGGCGGTGGAGCCGGATGCATGGCTGCCATTTGGGCGAAAAAAAACAGTGATGCATCTGTGATTATCGTTGAAAACGGATGGGTATCGAGAAAGTATCAGCTCTTAATTTGACGCTACTCAACGAGCTTAAGATATCTAATGGTCCCAAACCGTTTAATCTCCAACTGCAGGATTCCATTGAGAGTCGATTGATGATCGATGTGGCAAGGATGATTCTTGAAGCCGCATACAGGCGTTGTGAAAGTCGAGGCGCGCATTACAGAAGCGATTATCCGGATACCAAAGATGAGTGGAAAACGAATTTGATCGTAACGAAAAAAGGCCAAGGGGTGCATTGTGAAAAAGTCACCGGATAAACGCCCTGAATCAACAGATGCGGAGCCTCATTCCGCGATTTTCCCGATTTTAAAATAAAACTTCCTGGCACCCCGCTTATTTGAAACTGTTTTGATACGCAAACAGAACCGGGGACCCACCGGTATGGACAAACAGGATGTTATCGCTCTTTTTGAAATATCCTTTGTGAACCAGATCGATCAATCCCGCCATTGCTTTACCGGTATACACCGGGTCCAGCAAAATCCCTTCTTTCCTGGCGATAAGTTTAACAGCCTCTGCCATCTCCGGTGTAGGTATGGAGTAACCGGGGCCCACATAATCCTCGAAGCAGATGACCGCATCTGCAGGAATCCTCTCCCTGATTCCTGCAAGCTCAGCTGTTTTTCGTGCAAGATTGAAGACGATCTCTTCCTGGGTTTCCTTATTGCGGCTCACATTGATGCCGGTAACCGGAATGCCGCTGTTGGTGCCGTAAAAACCGGCCACCAGTCCGGCATGGGTGCCGGCACTGCCGCTTGCGCAAACAACACGATCTATTCTAATACCCTTGTCGAACAGTTGAGCAAGAATTTCCTCTGCACATGCCACATAACCCAGAGCACCCAAAGGTGTCGATGCCCCACCCGGTATCACGTAAGGCTTACGGCCTTTTTGGATCAACTCTTCCGCCAGGGCGTGCATCTCGGCCATCATATCCGAGCCCCCGCTGACAACCTTGATGTTTTCCACACCCAACAGCCCGTAAAGAAAATTGTTGCCGCTGGCATCAGGATTGTAACTTCCCTTTACCCGCTCTTCCAGTACCATCTGGCATTTAAGACCCTCTTTAACCGCTGCTGCCAGTGTCAGCCGACAGTGGTTGGACTGAACCGCACCGCAGGTGATCAAAGTATCCGCACCCTTGCCCAGAGCTTCTGCAACAACAAACTCAAGCTTTCTTGTTTTGTTACCCCCCCCGGCAAGGCCTAGAAGGTCATCCCGCTTGATGAAGATTTTAGGGCCGTTAAGTTCAGCAGACAATTTGGATAAGTGTTCAATAGGAGTCCATCCATCGGTATAACGCCTTCGGGGGAATTTAGCCAGATTCATGAGAAAACCTCCTATCTGTCAATTTGAATAATGTTGGCTTCATTTTCATCATCGAAGATGTCAAAGTCATGATAATGATCTTGACCGTTTATTATAAAATGTTACCATAATCCAATCTTGTGATCATAGGATTAATCATATATATGACTTGCTGGGCTTCTAATTTCAAGAAAAAAAATCGGATTTAGGTTGTAAAGGAGATGCCTTATGGACAATAGAGCGGACTTTCGCAAATATTACCGCGATGCTCACAGCACCGATCTACTCACCGACCGGGAGAAGACGCTGATCGGTATCGCTGTGGCCATAGTTCGTAACTGCCAGCCATGAATAGATCAGCGCCTGGCGGACGCCAGGAAGGCTGGAATCGCTGAGGAGGTGCTGGATGCGACCTTCGATCTGACAACAGCTGTCATGGCGGGTATCGGCCAGAGCATGAACCAGCGCTACAAGAAATCTTTGAAATCCAAAAAAGCATAGCAACGATTTTGGAAAAGTACCTTTGATATGTCCGGAACCACTTCAACCGTTCCCGCGACACACACAAAAAAGCCCAGGGGCGTATGCCGTGAAAAGGCCGTCAGAGAAACATACTGACCTGTTAAAAGATCTTCAAGCGCTCAGCATCATCACCATCGAGCGGTTTGATCCTGTTTATATGAAGAGACCGGTAAAACAGACATACGAGGTTCCACTTGAAAAAGGTTACACGGTGATGGATGCAATGGACT
>JAFDFZ010000257.1 GCA_019309565.1 Deltaproteobacteria bacterium | reverse complement strand
TTTCCGAGCTGGAGGCTCTCCAAGCCGGAAGCCGCCAGTCACTCCAGAAAAGGCATCATCACCCGTTCTCCGTATCTGAGGAGGCATTTCAAAAGGCTAAAGTGTTACGAAAAAGATAACCGGGATGAGCTCTCATACATGAGATGTTGCATCGCCGGTTATGCCTTCCACGAATCATGGATAAGCTTTTCCACTTCATGCTTTCGATGGCAAGCCGCCTTGTGCCCGGACTTAATTGCTTCCAGCACGGGTTCCTCTTCTCGACATTGATCAATAGTAAAAGGGCACCGGGTGTGAAAGCGGCACCCGTTCGGTGGACTCACCGGGCTCGGCACATCACCCGATAGGACGATGCGACGGGGTTTATACTCCACATCCGGGACGGGAATTCCCGAAAGCAACGCATAGGTGTAAGGGTGGAACTGCTTGCTGAAGAGATCATCAGTGTCGGCGATTTCCACAATCTTCCCGAGATACATTACGGCCAGACGACTACTGATATATTTGACAACCAGCAGATGGTGGGTCACAAACAGATAGGTTAGTCCAAGCCGTCTGCGGAGTTGTTCCAAAAGATTCAATATTTGAGCTTGCACCGACACATCCAGGGCGGATGTGGGTTCATCAAGGACAATAAAATCAGGGTTCGTTGCAATGGCCCTGGCAACAGCAATTCGTTGCCGTTGCCCACCGGAGAATTCATGGGGGTAACGCATGAGATGTTCCTTGGCCATCCCCACTTGGTTGAGCAGCCCCAGAACCTTGTCGTTCAGCGCCCTGCCGCCTATCTTTTCCTGTTCTTTGATGGGCTCGGCGATGATGTTCTTGATCAGCATGCGAGGGTTCAGCGAAGTGGTAGGGTCCTGAAACACCATCTGGAGCTTTCCGCGGATCTTCATTTTTTTGAGGACCGATCGCTTCATGGATGCAATATCGACACTGTCCACACCACCGTTATCTTTGGGATAGTAATGGATCTCGCCGTCCGTGGGTGTCTCGAGACGGATAATTGATTTGCCTGCTGTGGTTTTTCCACATCCGGACTCTCCAACTAGACCCAAACATTCTCCTCGATAAAGCGCCAGGTCAATACCGTCTACCGCTCGGACGGAGTCAATCTGCCGGCGAAAAATGCCTCCGGTCACGGGGTAATATTTTTTAAGATTTTTAAGGTCCAGTAATAGTTGCATATGGTACACTCTACAGCTTTATTTCCTTACATGCCAAGAATTTGACTAACTGTGCCAACCCTTGCAAACGGTTACTGCAATCAATTAATGTTCTAAGTGCTTCTCACTCCACCCATAAATGGTGCGGGATTCAGGTGTTCATGGTTTTATCAAGGCCGTATCTCACAAAAAAATCTGCTGGAGTTCACAAATTCAATTACCCTGCTGAGAAAAAAGATAGCAAGCTACTTGATGCCCCTGTTTTACTTCCAGCAGTGAGGGAAATGTCTTTTTACAAGCTTCCATCACATGCTCGCACCGTGGATGAAACCGGCACCCCGATGGAGGGGCGACCAGATTCGGCACGTTTCCTTCTATACTCTTGAGTTCACCTTCAATGGATAATTTTGGCACGGAATCAAGCAGCGCCTTTGTATATGGATGCAGGGGATTTCTAAATATCTCGTTGACGTCCGCCACTTCACAGAGATTACCCGCATACATCACCCCTACCCGATCACAAGTCTCAGCCACAATGCCCAGATCATGAGTGATAAGCAGCACTGATGAAATCTCTTTTTGTTTGAGTTCTTTTAAAAGCTCAAGTATCTGGGCCTGAATAGTGACATCGAGGTTTGAGGTGGCTTCGTCCGCGATCAGCAGCACGGGTTGACATGCCAGGGCGATGGCGATTGCGATTCGCTGTTTCATACCACCCGATAGATTGTGGGGATACTGCTTGACTATGGTATCAGGGTTAGGGATGCCCAGTTGCGCGATGATGCTGATAGATTGTTTGATTGCCTCTTTTTTAAGCAGCCGATTCCAGTGTTTGAACAGAGGGATCCTATTCAAGACCTTAATAGGCAATGCATTCGGATTGTCTGCTGCAATCCTGTATAGAATCCGTAGACACTGTTTTATGGGAAAGACAATGCCACTCTCCTTGGAATCGAGTGTGGCGAGAACCTTCCCGCATAGCTCCTTTGTACGGTGGAACAGAAAACTCTCGGCCACCTGCTCTCCAATAGACATTATGGGGTTTAGGGCCGCATTAGGTTCCTGGAATATCATGGAGATCTTGTCTCCACGCAGATCCTGCATAAATGCCTCGGATTGTTGCAGGAGATCCACAGCTTGTTCTCTTTGGTTATCATCCAGAAACAGGAGAATTTTTCCGCTTTCGATACGTCCGGGTTCCTGGACAATGCGCATTATGGATCGTACAAAAACGCTTTTCCCGCATCCAGATTCACCTACGAGCCCGAAGGTGGAGCCGTGATCCACAACGATACTGACTTTGTTTAAGGCCTTGACCACGCCTTCGTAGGTGTAGAAGTTGGTGACGAGGTCGGTTGTTTCCATCAGATGGGTCATATGGTGTTACCGTTATATTATCTTCTTCTGATTTTAGGATCAAATGCATCCCTCAGCGCGTCGCCGATCAAGTTCCATGCAAGGACGAACAGCACGATACACGTACCGGGAATGACGATGGTATACCAATATTTAAGGGGGTCATCGGGTGGCCCCACAATATAGT
>JAFDFZ010000256.1 GCA_019309565.1 Deltaproteobacteria bacterium | reverse complement strand
GGGCCCGAAAAGCCCGTTATTTTCATCGGTCATGACTTCCCAGTCCATGGAACCGGAGTTGTCGATGACGAACATGGCATTGGGCGGGGGCGGGTTGAGCCGGTGGGACATGGGGGTCTGGCTGACTTCCACACCCGTTGCGGGCAACGGTCCGAACCACAGGAAAAGGGAAAAGAAGATCAATACCACCCCTATCCTTTGGTGAAAGTTCTTTTTTGTCGGGTTCGATCATGGCAAGAACAACATCATCCGCCGAAGTGGCGGGATTGTTCAGGTCATACAGCCGTCCGAGCACCGCGTATTCGTACAGAAGATCCGGGTTTTCCATGCCCAGAGAGGCGCTTTTGGCCACGCCCACCCGAACCGTGGTGAAGGCCGTGTTCGCAATGGATCCGGGGTCGGCGTTGTCCGGAGCGGTCCCGTCGAAATCCCAGGGAACCGTGATATCGGCGAGCTTGGGATCGCTTGCGCCGTTGGGATTCAGCCAGTCCGCGTTGTGGGTGTTGAGCATATGGGTATCATCTTCGTCCTGGAGCATTTGGGCGACTTCCATGGCCGCCGCCTCCGCGGCGTAGAAATTGAGGGTCCGGGAGGAAACGTTTCTCACGATGTTGGATTCCAGCATGGAATTGGAAATCATCGTAAAACCGGCGGCGGCCATCATCACCAGGATCATAAGGGTGAAAAAAAGCACCGAGCCGTTTTCGGCACATAAAATCTTTTTTGTATAATTCATCATTTTATCCTGTTTACGATTCCAAATCCTGCACGGGCGTTTTCAAGAAAGTAATGTTGACTGGGGGAAGGGTGCTCCTGTTTATTGTAACGCTAACCGTAATAGTTTTCGTGTTGTTGGGCGGCGTTGGGCCGGGATTGTTTATAACATTGTAGGAAAGTTGATAGCGGTTTCCAGGCCCCACATTACCAAGATTATATGTGATGCCCGGAGATGCAGCACCGGTTAAATTCTTACCTGCGGCCGTGCTATTATAATTCCACAGCAAGATCTCTTCAATTTGATCAGTGGCCACGGTATACGCTTCGGTGAGCAGCCGGGAATGGGTATCCGTATTGGTGGCCCGGACCTGGAGTCCGGCGATTCCCAAAATGCCGATGGCGAAAATCGCCACGGATATGAGGATCTCCAGGAGGGAATACCCGGCTTGAGATGTGAGACTTGATTTTGCAAAGTTTAGCTCGTCATTACCCATGTCCATTTTCCCACCATCTTGGTAATTAGGATTTCAAACCTGTATTGCGTACGCGGATTTCCGTGGAAAGCATTACCCGGCGGATAAAGTCGTTTGGGGCCGGCAAAATGGTTGTTCCCTGCAAATTCGTGTAAGTGGTTTGATCCCTTTGTTTTCGCATCAACACCGGATTATCGGAGCGTAAAATGATGGTTACTTGAACCGAACGAATTTTATCGATGTCTGAAGGATTGGTAACAAGATCTAAAACTGCTCCGGCTGAATCCAAGTAAACGAAATTTAAAACCTCGACGTTATCCGCAACCCTCTGGAGGCCGCTTCCGATATCTCTCCCAAGAGAGCACGGGAAACTGTCTGCAATCCCATCTTCAGATCCCGGAGGGCCATCGCTCGTTAAGGCGTAGGTGACGTCTTCAAGCCCGGGCGACGTCACTTGCGCATCGTACCACTCGTCCGGTTCATCCGTTTGTCCGTCCTTGTCATTGTCTATCCCGTCACCTGAACCGCTGGAAGGATCATAACCGCCTATGATATCGCGGGTAAATCGGAGGGCGAAAGAATCCGCCTGAACAAATCCGGCTCCGGCGTACCCCGTAGGATCGGTTCCGGCGGATCGAATTTCTCTTTCCAGGAGCATAAGAGCCGCCCTTGCGTGTTGATTCATTTCAACCGTTGCCAGTTGAGTGGCTTGAGTCTGGAGTTGGGCCTGGTACATCATATATACGGCCCCCATCACGATTCCGGCCACCGCCAGGCTCACGAGAAGCTCGATTAGGGTAAACCCCCTTTGTCCTGCATATTTTCTTGATTTGTTATTTGTTTTTATTGAGTCCAATTACCACCATCCCAGATCCGCAGAACAACAGTTCCTGCTATTGAAGGGGTACCCAATGCAAAGGCATCCCCTCGGATATTTGTCAGATACACGTATCCCATTCCTTGAATGAGGCCAGTCGGAAGAAAAACAACTGCATTGCTAGCGTAACTTACAAAATCGAAACCACCCGGAAAAGGGTTCCCAGCAACCGTCGCATCGATTGTCGCATTTCCATTGCCATAACCCACACCACTGTAATATTGACTTAAATTGACCGTCTTGATTGCGAGATCGTCGGTGCCGCCGACAAGGCCGTCATAGTTTCGATTCGGCCCTGAATCCACTACCTGGTATCGATTATTTGCCGTGTCGAAGAAAATGGCAAACTCCCGGTTCTCCTTGATCGCCCGGAACCGGGTGGCCTGGAGTTCACCGCGAAGGTCCGAGGCGGCGTTCTGGAGGCGGTACTTGGGGACCCAGCCGATCATGTTGGGGATGGCGATGGCGCTGATGATGCCGATAATGGCGATGGTGATCATCAACTCGGCAAGGGTGAAGCCGGTGTTGTTTCTCACGGTGTCGATTCCTTTTTTTCGATGAAAGCACATGATGAAAAACGGCTACAATTTTCATGCCAAGTCGGTCTCTTATGATGAATTTGGCGTACAATGGACCCCTTTAAACGATTTTTGTCATAATTTCATTATGTTGAAAAACACAGGACCGGATGGTTTCCGGCAATAGACTATAAAAACTTTTAATGGTCCATCAAGACCGTACACATCCGCAAAACGGTCGTCATTAACCAATGTCTTTGCGCCGGCCGGTAAATTTTTCGCATCCGGGCGGTCGGGGATCCGATGCCGGATGTTGAATGCGGCCAAGGATTCTTTTCAGGTCTTTTTTGGGGAATAAATTGAAGCGCAAGGCGCGGAGATGGTGGGTTATTTGAAACTGAACTGCGGGTCTTATATAATCCGATGCGATTTCAACGGTTGTCTATAAAAACGTCCATTACATTCAACTGCCTTTTAAACCGGTGAA
>JAFDFZ010000027.1 GCA_019309565.1 Deltaproteobacteria bacterium | reverse complement strand
AAAACTGGCTGGGGCGGGAGGATTCGAACCTCCGAATGCAGGAACCAAAATCCTGTGTCTTACCGCTTGACGACGCCCCAGTTGAAACAGGTACGGATGCAACGCGTCTCAGTTAAGAACATAAACGATAAGATGTAATCAAAGAATAAGATCTACCGCATACAATTGCCAATTCGGATGCTCCCGTTTGATGATACGGCATGCATTCTTTGCAGATTCAGAATCCGCAAACAGGCCGAATACAGAAGATCCGCTTCCGGACATCGCCGCCCCCACGGCCCCTGTTATCAACAACCAGTTTTTTGCATCCATAATATCAGGATACAAAGATGTACTTACGATCTCAAGGTCGTTTATGATGTCCTCTGGCACCTTGAATTCCCGGTTATTAAAAGAATTATTTTTATGATTTTTTTTACGATTTGTCAATTTAAAATTCAGTTTCTTGAAAACTTCGCGGGTCGACAGCCCGAATCCCGGATAGACCAACACCACACAATAGGGTTTTATGCCGCAAAACGGCTCCAGTATATCCCCAATTCCCTTGACGATGGCCGGTCTGCCGGAAAGGAAAAAAGGTATATCTGCACCAATAGACCCTGCAATTTCCATCAATTGTTCGTGCGAAAGGGGAGAGCCGTAATATTGATTCAATCCCGACAACACAGCCGCCGCATCGCTGCTCCCTCCCCCCAGCCCTGCGGCAACAGGAATATTTTTGTTAATGAACAGGCTCACACCTCCACCCATTCCAATCGTTTCAAAAAACCGTTTGGCCGACCGCCAGGCGATATTGGTCTCATCTTCTGGAATATCAGCCCCGTGGCAAGACACACTTATTTGGTTGGCACCAAAGTGCAGAAAAATCTCATCAAAGAGGCTGACTGGACACATCAGGGAGAACAGTTCGTGGTAGCCGTCGGAACGCTTGCCTGTGATCCGCAAAAACAGATTAATTTTTGCAGGTGCGCGAAGCCGCATCATTGTGTCCATGGTTGTATGCCCGTATCGGTTGCTGAAACGCCATGTAGTGCTACTTCGTAATCTTGATTACCAAAAACCCGACTTTTCCTCGCTTAACAAACATTTGAATCGTTTCGCCTTTGTCTATCTTGGCTATGGCTTCTTTGTAATCATCCACATTCTTAATACTAATATGATTGATCTCTTTAATCACGTCTCCTACCATCAAACCTGCTTCTGCCCCTTTGCTTCCAGGTTTTACGCTTGATACGACCACACCCTCTGTCTCAGACAGGTTGAACCGGCGTGCCATTTCAGGAGTAATGTTCTCTGCTCGGATACCGAGTTCATCTTCTTGTTTTTGTGGAAATCTCCGGGCAGAAATTTTTTCTTCCTCTCTCTTGGCGATCTTAACCTTAAATGTGAGCTTTTTTCGATCCCGCAATACCAAAATATCGACGATCTGACCAACACGCAACGAGGCGATCAAGCCGGTTAAATCGCGGGTGGTTTCAACATGCTTCCCATTTACTTCGAGAATGATATCTTGGGGCTTGATGCCGGCCCTGTCAGCTGGATCTCCGGTAAACACCTCGGTAACCAGTACCCCCTTCCCGTTTTTCAATCCATAGTATTCGGCAAGCTCCCTGCTCAGATCCTGTATTGCGACCCCCAGCCAGCCACGTGTTACTTCTCCGCTGGTTTTAAGTTGCTCTATAATTCCGCGGGCAAGATTAATGGGAATCGCGAAACCGATTCCCTGTCCGGTAGCCACTATGGCGGTGTTGATCCCTACCACTTCCCCTTTCATGTTCAGCAGGGGGCCGCCACTGTTCCCCGGGTTAATGGAGGCATCGGTCTGGATAAAATCGTCATATGGCCCGGAGCCGATCACTCGTCCCTTGGCGCTGACGATACCTGCGGTTACGGTGTGGGACAATCCGAATGGATTTCCAATGGCCATCACCCACTCACCCACCTTAAGTGTATCCGAATCTCCCAGTTGGGCAACAGGAAGATTTTCAGCGGCCTTGATTTTTATCAGAGCGATGTCAGTGTTTGGATCTCGGCCCACCACTTCTGCAGCGTACTCTTTTTCGTCCTGAAGGATGACCTTGATCTGGTCTGCACCTTCAATTACATGGTTGTTGGTAACGATATAGCCCTGTCGATCAATAATAAACCCGGATCCCAGACTCCGTTGTTTAAAATCTCGCTGCTCCTCTCCAAAAAATTTTTCAAAAAACTCCCGCATCGGGTCATCTTTCTGGAAAGGTCCCCAGAAGTGACGAAACACTCTGCCTCCGCCCCTGATGGTCTTTACCGTGCGGATGTTCACCACACTGGGAATCATCTTTTCGGCAAGTTCGGTGAAGCTTTCCGGTACCATCTTGACCGTAGCGGCTGAAGATTCTGGGACCGGAACAAGAATTCCGCCAAACCCGAACACAAGGCCTATGATACAGCAAGTGGCGATCCAAACGATACAAACTTGAAATCTTTTACAGTGATTCATTTAATTTCTCCTTATCGACAACAAATTCATCCACACGGGGCAGGCCACCATCGGAAGCGTGGTTACCCCTTCTCTTTCACGTACCTCAATCTTAGATCGTAGAGTATGTTTTTCAGCAACTCATCCTCTTCTTTTGTCAGGTTGCCGGCGGTTTTATTCTGTAACATGGAAAGCATATCTATGGTCTGTTTTGCCAGAGGTAAATTCTTTTCCCTCTTTCCGGTGGCCGGGTCCTCCATTACACCGAGCTGCACCAGTGCCGAAGCATTCAGAGAAAAAACAAAAGTTTGAAAATTGATTTCAGGCAATGGAGGGGGCTCTTTTCTTTTTTCCGCCGAAGATTTTTCTTTTCGAGTCGCCTCCTTATGTTCCTTTCTCTCTTCGGCTGCTTTCGATTCTTCCTTTTTTTCAGCTTTTTCGGCTGTTTCCGAAAAAATCCTCCGGTCTTTAATTATAAAGCCTTTCTCTTCTTCAGACATCTTCTCTCTCCTCCATACGTTTCATCATACACCCCAAATTATACCGACGGATCGAAGCGTTTTCTAAAATTTATCGCTTCATAAATAATAATGACATATTAATTATATTAATTAATTATACCATATATTAATAAATTATTCTCAACTTCCACCTTAAGACATAGGTTAAGCGATTCACCCTTCCGGGTTTCAGCTTAAAACCCCCAAATGCCGAGTGTTATAAAAGGATGCCCATTAACCCAGAGCCCTAAACCCGGGACCGATCAGTATAGGCAGGAGCTACAGCTCCAGAACAGTAATCGACTTCACGGTTGGCAGAAGACGCAGCTGCTCAAGCACAGATGCCGGTATTGGAGTGTCGGTATCCAAAAAAATAAGGTTCCGATTCCCCTCCTCTTCCTGGCCCACCTGCATGCGGCCGATATTTATATTATGATTCCCAAGCGTGGTTCCTATTTCTCCTATGGATCCTGGACGATCAACATTGTGAATTAAGGCAATATGACCTTTGGGTATCATCTCCAGCCTAAAAGAGTTTATTCGAACAATCCTCGCCTGATTCTTGCCGAAAATAGTACCGGAAACCGTGTGGGGCATTTCAGGTGTCACAACTTTGACGGTTATCAAATTCGTATATTCTTCGGCATCGGCAACTTTGGTTTCGGTCACCGTGATACCCATCTCTTTGGCGATGATATGGGCATTGACAAAATTGACATCATCCCTGAATGTTGGAGCGAGCAGCCCCTTTAATACCGAAGATGAGATGGCAGAGAGCTCCAGGCCATGGAAATCGCCTCGGTATTCGATGATAACCTCGGTAATCGGACCGTTGCATAGCTGTGCCTGAAGGCATCCGATCTGATCCCCCAGGTTGATATAAGGCCTTAACCTTGATAAAAGCTCGTCTGTAACCGAAGGCACATTTACGGCATTTAAGACAGTTCCGTTTTTCAGATACTTAATGACCTGATTGGCCACGGCAATCGACACATTGGCCTGGGCCTCCTGAGTAGAAGCCCCTATATGAGGGGTGCAGATCACCTGATCTAATTTTAAGAGCGGAGAACTGCCCGGGGGTTCATTTTCGAACACATCCAGGGCCGCACCGGCGACCTTTCCGGATATGATAGCCTCATAGAGGGCTTTCTCATCGACGATGCCGCCTCTGGCACAGTTTATGATCATAACGCCTGTTTTCATTTGCTCAAAGGCATCGGCGTTGATAAAGTTAGTGGTTTTCTTGGTCTTGGGAACATGAACTGTGATATAATCAGACTGCCGATAGAGTTCTTGTAGCGATACACTCTTAAATCCTGCCTTCTGTATCCTTTCCGACGTAACAAAGGGGTCATATACGATCGCCTTCATCTTGAGCCCGCGGGCACGATCTGCAACAATGGAGCCGATCTTTCCAAAACCGATAACACCGATAACTTTGTTGAAAATCTCTCTGCCCTGAAGCTGCTTTTTCTCCCAGCAACCTGACTTTACACTGGAAGTTCCCCGCGGAATGTTGCGGGAAAGGGATAGCAGCATGGCAATTGTGTGTTCTGCTGTGGCCACCGAATTGGTACCCGGTGTGTTCATCACCACGATCCCACGCCTTGTCGCTGCAACGACGTCCACATTGTCGAGACCGACACCAGCACGGCCAATCACACGCAGCCTGCTTGCGGATGCCAGAATGTCTTCTGTTACAAGGGTTCCGCTTCGAATGATAAGCGCATGGTATGAGCAGATGATGTCCTTTAGCTGAGCTTCAGAAAGCCCTGTTTTTATATCTACATCGACACCGGGCTCTTTTCTAAACAGATCAATCCCTGCCTCGTCCAGATTGTCTGAAATCAACACATTTAAATTCTCATCCATAGAATATACCGACAGGATAGCAAAAATCTCCCTTCATAGCTCTGTCAACTTCCGGTTGTATTATTGGATATTTTTGCTATGGGTTCAACCTAAATTTCGCTGTAAACTGCATTGCCACCTGCAAGATGCGCTACTTTCGGTAAGTTTGATAGAAAATTATTTCGTAAAACCGCTTTGTCAAGACTACCCGTCGATTAAGATCGATGGACAATCCAGCAAAGAAGCCGTGTAATCAAAAGAAGGAATAGAAACAGTGGTGTATGATGTAAGGAATGACCCGAAGCATATCAGTCTGAGAAGGGAAATATCCTGTATTTTATAGGGCATAAAATTCTGTGATGTTTTTCATAGCGCAAATTTCATCGAAAACGGCTGATTAAATACCCACAGATGTACTGGTTTGTGCAGTTCAAGCGGTTCATAAAAAAAGCGGGGTTTGATTCACAAACCCCGTTTTTAAAAACTTAACACACCGGCTTTTTTAGGCGACATCCAGGGCACGACGATCCGCCATATCTACCAGAATTCGTTCTCGAGCCTTGTCAATACCAAGAGCTTTTCGTTTTTTGTCGATATGAGCGATCATCATCTGTGCCATCTCGTGCGGATCTGTTGCAAAGCCCCATTTGCCAAGTCCTTGCTTTTCAAGGCCTTCAAACAGCAATTTGTGAAACTTGGTTTCCTCAACGATGGGGAAGGTGACACCGAAAACCGTATAAACACCGGATGCCACAAAATATTGCCCGATGGCGATGGCTTTTTCACTCATCCATTCCGGGGCTGCGCCTGCTGCCGGAAGGTCTGCTATGCTCTCTCCCAGTCCCCCCGTTCGAACCATCTCAGAGGCGGCGATCAAAATTCTGCTGTTATCCACACAGGCGCCTATTCCCAAGACAGGGGGCATACCAACGGCCTCGCAAACTTCCTTAAGACCCGGTCCTGCCAGATGGGATGCTTCCGGTGTGGTTAACCCGGCTTTTGCCAGCGCAATCTGGGAACATCCTGTCTGAAGAACCAGAACATCGTTCTTTATCAACTCTTTGACCAATTCAACATGCACCCAGTCCTGCTTGACCCTCGGGTTGGTACACCCGACTACGCCGGCAACTCCCCGGATTCTGCCGTTTATGATGTTGTCGTTCAGCGGGGTATAAGAAGCCCTGAAGGTGCCCCCCAGCATGTAGTTGATGTATTCATGGGAAAATCCATGTACACCGATGTTTCGAATGTTGGGAATTTCTATAGGGTGCTTTCTGTTTTTAAAGCGGGAAATGGCTCGGATAACAATCTCATCGGTACATGCCTTTGGGTCATGTTCATTGAACTCGATATGCTCAGCACCTTCTATATGGCATCGAGGGTTGGTGGTGAACAGCGGGGTTCCGTAACATTCAGCGACCTTGGCAAGGGCCTGCTGGATACATTGAACATCCACGGTCATGGCATCCACAGCTCCGGTGACCATTACCGCCTCGGTGGTCATGAAATTGCCTGCATGCGGAATACCGTGCCGCACAAAAGCCTCCAAACCCGAACAGCACATACCAACCAGGTTGATGCCCGCAGCTCCCGCCTGCTTGGCTGCATTTACCAAAGAAGGTTCATTCACCGATTCGATCATGGATTCGAACAGGTTCGGCTCGTGACCGTGAATAATGATGTTCACCTGGTTTTCTTTAAGGACACCAAGGTTTACCTCTATGCTGATGGGCGACGGGGTTCCGAAGAGAATATCGGAAATCTCGGTTGCCACCATAGATCCTCCCCAGCCATCTGCAAGAGCGGTCCGGCTGATTTGCTGAATGATATTCCGATAGTCCTGATCGACTCCCATATGGGTGCGATGCATCAATTCCATGATCTCTCGCATGGATCCCCGGGGTACGATTCCGTGTTTGCGCCATGCCTCCAGCGTCTTTTTGGGTACACGCTTTGCAAACGGAATCTCCCCTTCAACCTGTGTATAGGTCCGCTCCAATTCATTGTACAGCTCGGTTGCAATTTCTTTTATATCTTTGCCCTCTGTCTCGATACCGACGCTGCGGGCGACCTCTTCTAGCTTGATTGGGTCTTTGATATCGTAATCTTTGATCCTGCCGTTAACAACCTCTCTAAACAAGTCCAGCATCGCCATGCCATGGTCTGTATGAGCGGCAGAGCCTGCTGCAACCATGCGCGCGAAGTTGCGCGACATAATCGTATCTATGGTGGCTCCACAAACACCGACTTTGCTATAGGGATCCTTGGCGTTTAGCCTGCAAGGTCCCATTGCACAATGTTTACAGCATGCCGAATCAGCCCCGATAGGACACGCTTTCATGTTAACGGCACGGTCAAAGGCGGTTTCAACTCCGTCTTTTCTAGCCTTTTCCAGCATCTGCAAGGTGGCATCACAGGACGTAAGTTCTCTCAGGTCCACTTCCTTTTTTACAACTTCCCTCTTTTTCTCCATTTTTCCTCCCTTCGCGAATCCGCCCCCTTAAAGGTTGCGTCCCGGAGTTTTTATACAAATCTGAATTGAAAATACGCCTTCGTGGCTCGATCCTTATTAGGAATGATTATCAATAGCATAAAGCGATTGCTATTGTATGTCAAGAACAAATCCATTGGTTTTTCAATTGCCATATGAAAAGTATTTCATTAGAAAAACAGAGGTCATTTGTCAAATAGAAAAACGATTCGAAGAACCGCATCTTTTTGCTGTAATGAATTCTAGGGTGATACGACTAAAAAACGCTGCGTCATGTTTCATAAATCGTCTTGGAAAACTAGGAAAACCATCTATGGATGATGGACCCCATATTATTTCAGATGAGCGTGAAATAGCAATCGTTTTCTTAAGGGCACCGACTCTGGGGCAGGTAAAGACCCGACTCATAAAACACCTGGACAGCACATGGGTTCTTCGGCTCTATAAGTCCTTTTCATTGGATGTAATAGAGGCTGTAAGAAAGCAGATTCAGCAGGTTAGAATTTGCTATTTTCCTGCAGACAGGGGGGGTCTGGTCAAAGAATGGCTCGGCCATACATTTGAATATGAACCACAAACGGGGCGAGATCTCGGAGAGCGGATAAAAAATGCTTTTCTGAGCGCATTTTCAGATGGCTTCTGCAGGGTGGTTCTTGTGGGAACCGATATTCCGGAACTTTCTCAAGCTCTAATTGCCGAAGCATTTCAGAAACTGCAAAACCATTTGTCTGTTATAGGCCCATCATATGATGGAGGATACTATTTGATAGGATTTCATCGCGATGGATTTAAATCACAGGTTTTCGATGAAATCCAATGGGGCAGCTCTGAGGTTTTTAATAAGACCTTATCAATCTTAAACAAGCTAAACTTAAAAACACACATTCTTCCGGTATGCCGGGATATCGACACGTTTGATGATCTTATGGATATGATCAAAAATTTGAAACCGAAAAAAAACAGCGCCAAAAACACGGCTGCCTGTTTAAAATCTCTGGGCTTTATTTGAAATGACAGATCACAGCCACCTGCTCTTTCTTTACGATCCCTTATGAAGGAGGAAAAAAATGGACAACTATTACAACCCAGAAGATCTTCCACGATTTCAGGAGATCGGCAAGGCCGCACCCGAACTTGCGAAAAAATTCTTTGACTATTATAATTCCGTCTTTGAAGAAGGCCAGTTAACGGAACGAGAAAAGGCCCTCATTGCTCTGGCGGTGGCCCATACGATTCAATGCCCGTATTGCATCGATGCCTATACACAGGCATGTTTGGAGAGAGGTTCAAACCTCGAAGAGATGACCGAAGCGGTTCATGTGGCGGTAGCCATCCGGGGGGGCGCTTCTCTGATCCACGGCATTCAAATGCAAAACATCACAGACAAAATATCCATGTGATCTCAGATAATGACTCAAGTTTCGCACCCTTAAATGTGTTGTAAAGCCTTATATAATGAGGGCGACTTAAGATCAATGTACAATTTTACGGTAAAATTGCCAATGGTTCTTAAGTCGAATAAACCCCGTAGTTGCATAAATCACATAGTAAAATTGCAATTTTGCTCTATCTATAAGTATCTAACGGCCGCACCTTTGAGCGGTTTTATAAAACAACGGGGTAAAATTTTTGAAGGCAAAATAATTACACCGAAGCTCTCAGGGTACAGCCATTACGAAACGTCGGGTCCAGGCACAAGGAAACGGCCATTAAGCAGCGGAAGATCTTGTTATTTCTGGTTTAGGCGCTTTGTTGACTCCCATTGTGCCGTTATCGAAGGGTGATAA
The DNA here is from genome assembly GCA_019309565.1 of Deltaproteobacteria bacterium. Taxonomy (GTDB): domain Bacteria; phylum Desulfobacterota; class Desulfobacteria; order Desulfobacterales; family SURF-15; genus JAFDFZ01. The sequence goes on along the minus strand of JAFDFZ010000027.1, from coordinate 37,415 downwards.
AATGTATTTTGCCTTTAAAAATTTTATTCGACCTTATCATATAGGGCATTTCAAAGGATTAGGGTGCGAAACTTGAGTAATTAGTAAACGCTGCCATGACCTATCATCGCAAACAGCCTTTTAGAGCCTTTTCCCATACACTGTCTGAGCACGGATTAACCCTGCTGAGAGAAAAGACCACCACGCTTCAAATCAACCTTGGCCTGATGTGCAATCAGACATGTCGGCACTGCCATCTTGAAGCAGGTCCTAACCGAAAAGAGATGATGGGAAGCGAAACCATGCAACAGGTGGTAGAATTTGCAGAAAGAAACGATATAAAGGTGGTTGATATCACCGGAGGTGCACCAGAGCTGCACCCTGAAATTGAAAATTTCATAAGGCAGCTCACCCCTCTTGCACCAAATGTGATATTGCGGACCAACCTGACAGCTCTGATGCAAAAAGCCGAACCCCTGTTACAGGTACTTACCGAATGCAAAACAAATATCATAGCATCTTTCCCCTCAATAAACCCGACTCAACTGGAATCCATCAGAGGCAACGGAATATTCGATGCCAGTATCTCCGCGCTGAGGAAGCTGAATGATATTGGTTATGGGCGTAAGCAGACCTCTCTGTGTCTTGACCTGATAGTTAACCCATCAGGGGCTTTTCTGCCGCCGCATCAAAAACAGCTGGAAGATCGTTTCCGTAAGGTTCTGGAACAAAAATGGGGTATTGTTTTCAACAGGCTTTTTAGCCTTGCCAATGTCCCGCTTGGGCGATTTCGCAGTTGGCTTATCTCCTCGGGCAACATGGAAAGCTATATGGAAAAACTGATTTCTTCTTTCAATCCCTGTACGGTTGAAGGATTGATGTGTCGCACGCTTATCTCCGTATCCTGGAATGGATATCTGTTTGACTGTGATTTCAACCAGGCATCGAGACGGTTTTTAGGCAACCGCAGACTGCATATCACTCAGATTACACACCCCCCTCCCCCGGGAACCCCCATAGTCACAGATTATCACTGCTACACGTGTACCGCTGGCTCAGGGTTTACCTGAGCGGGTGCGATTTCGACCTGAGTCTCAGGTTAAATACCAGCATTGCACTGGCAGCAGCCTGTCTTGAGATTGAATATCAGGAAAACATATGTTATTCTGGTTTAAACTGACCGGTTTCAGGTTCGTGCCGGAAAAATTTTGAAAAGGAAAGGATGTTGATTATGACGGCACCTGTAAAAATTTACTCGCTCAGTACCTGCAGTCACTGCAAGGCTGCTAAAAAGTTACTGGGAGAGTGTACCATCAAATATGAATTTGTAGATGTGGACAGACTTGAGGGAGAAGAAAGAGCGGCAATCTTAGAGGATGTAAAAAAATTCAACCCCCGATGTTCCTTCCCCACAATCATCATCGGAGACAAAGTGATCATAGGCTATAAGGAAAAGGAAATCAAGGAGGCTCTGGGCATCTGATGGATGCAAACGAACTGTATGAAAGGATGAAAAAGATACAGGAACCCAAAGGATATTACTTTAACAAGGATAGGAAAAGAACCTTTGAACTGCTGGAAGCGCTCATTGAAAACAAGGAACGATACGGTTACATGGGATGCCCGTGCAGGCTTCTTTCCGGGGATAGGAACAAGGACAAAGACATCATCTGCCCCTGCGTATACAGTGTGCCGGATATCGAAGAGTATGGAAGTTGTTACTGCAACCTTTACGTGTCTAAGCCATGGAATGAAGGCAAAGTCCCACACCTTTATGTTCCCGAGCGGCGCCCTGCAGAAAAAATAAAAATGTCATGAGCCTTTGAAAGCTGGGTGATGGAGTATCTGACATAATCTGCGATCATTGCCTGGATCGACTCCAAAACAGGGCAGCACATTCTGCACCGGTTCAACCATATACGGCAATCCGCAAAGGTAAATGTTCGATTTCGAAGTTATCTTTGTGCCTGTAAACATACAGGTCAGCTTGTGCTCGCAGATATGAATCTAGATTGACTTCCCGTTCTTACTTGGTGGGATTCGTAAAACAGGCGGCAGCTGCTTTTCAATAACCATAGTCACCGCTAATTATTCTTTTCAATATTCCGTTTTCGAATATCAGAAACCGAACAAAACGGGAGGGACCGTAATTAAATTCCCACTTTTCGATCGTTATAAGTTCTTTTAAAAGAACCGGGTCTAAGTGCTGTCTGTATTCCCAATCGGACCTATAAGGTCTATAGGAATAGGCACTGATGAGTTCCTCATGCCATATTTCAACATTGTCCGGCTCACCACATAGGTGTAACATCTTTGATTTGGTGTCTCCAACACATACGAGCCGGTTGCCGCATCTAAGGGCAAATGCAGAACCATCGCTTAGTAAAATGACCGCGAGGATTACAGATACGATATAATAAATGCGTGTTTTTTCCATTAAATAACTTGACTCCGTTAACCGGTTGTTATTATACACAACATTAAACGAATTACATGTTGAATTAAATTTTCCTTAAACAAATATATATGATCAAATAAAATTTTGCCATTTTTTTTAGGGAGTCAACCATTTTCTTCCGAAGGCCACTTCACCAAGAATTGCTGATCACCTATCAAGCTCTGATATCCCTTTTATGATAATTGGAGTATATTCATTTTTAAGGATGTTTACGCGCCCCGAGAGATTTTATATAAGCAACGATCTGCCAGCGCTCCGAAGCAGCAATCGTTGCAGCCAGTGCCGGTTGTCGGCCGCCGGGGATACCGTAGCTGATTTCCTTAAATAATCTACCTTCCGGTGATTGTTGAACCTTGTGGTTTCTGAGATCCGTGGGCAGGGGATAAAAGCTTTGCCCCACGGTGCCGTTTCCATCATGGTTTTTCCCATGGCACTGAGCACAGTAAGTAAAATATGCCTGTTTGCCCTTTTCAATGTCAAACGGGCGGATTTTGGCCAAAGGTGATTCTAAAGCTTTTTCCGGTACGGCTTTATAGATCTCTTCTCCACCATAAAACGGGACGCTACCCGCTTGCATCAGCAGTATGGGCTCTTCGTGGGGCCGAACCGCAGGTGTTTCCCACATGCGACCGTATCTGAAATTGTTGTCGTAGAAAATAAGTAGATGATAGGCCCCTAAAATAATGATAGTCAAAAAAACAGCGATTCCGATGGTTTTTTTCATTTATTTCCCCATCTGCCCTTTCACGTGCTGCGGATAGGGCAGCTTTTTGTAAATCGCATAGGCAGAGCCTGCAGGAACGTCCCGCACAGTGCCAAAATCCCAGCCTGGATGTCCTCGATCTCCCACTACAAGATACGAAAACAGGCTGTATAGCAGGAAGTAGAGTATCAAAAGGGTAATTATCACCCAGGAAATAAATATGGATCCTTTCTTTTCGGTCATTATATTTTCTCTCCAAACAAGCCGTATCCCAAGGTGTAAAAAATAGCCCAAAGAACAAATCCACCTATGATCAAAAACAACACCAGTGGAGAGGGTGAATCCCTTTCTTCGATGTCCCCCGGGAAAACATGCAAAATCTTCTGTTTCCTCTCCTCCGAGTCCTTAGACTGAAAATGGATATTCTTCAGTCCTGCCCATAGAAGAAGGATGAAAACCAGTGTAGGGATGATAAAAAGAATCACATGCCGAAAGGCCAAAAGCTCAAATGACCGCATTGTACTTATCCTTCTTATATTCTTATAGATCTTATGGCCTATAAATCTTATGGATAAAACCCTTAAGCCCCTTCAAACAAGACTGGCCACACCTGCGCTGTTTCGGTTTAACCTCCTCCTATATACAGGTAAACCCCGAAAGCAGCACCTGATAGAATAGCGGAGATAAGAAGACATAAAATACCCCGTGCTTGTTTGCCGTGAGGGGTGTCTGCCTTAACGCCAGGGTTTTCCGCCAATTGTTGCAATGGAAGAAATCTTGCCCTTTGCTGATCCCTGAATTGCCCGTTTCTAAGCGCCCAGCAAAAAACCCAAAGCCCGAGCACCGTACTTAATATGACATAGATGAAGTAATATAAATAATACATTTAAACCGGATCATGGTTCCCACGAGGCGTCAACTCCTCCTGGGGATTTGTTCGCATCGGATTCACCGATGAAATAAACAGCCACGAAATCACCTACATCCCATATCTTCTGGGATTCCAGCTCTCGTTTGAAATAGGGCATAGCGGTGCCGGTAATCCCGTTCATTATCTGGTAATAAAGAATCCCACCCGATATTCCCCGCCCCTTAAGGATGGTGAAGTTAAGCGGTGGTGGATATAGATAGGGCTGGGCTGGGCCCATTCCGTCTCCAATGGGACCGTGACAGCCGATGCAAAAATCCTGATAGGTTTTATGTCCCCTTGCAAGTCCTGCTTCGGTTGTGGGGTAGGGGTTTGGAATGTGTCTCCAGCCTTCCGGTACCAGAGAGTGAAGCCATTTAACATTGGCATCCGGCCCTTCTTCATAGGCCTTGATTGCTTGGTTTTTCCAGTATTTCTGGCGCTGCATCCTGCGGTCGGCCTGTTTCATACCCAGCCCCTGGACATATCGTGTGAGGGCAAGGATATTCTCTTGCTCGAGATATTCAAAGGGTGGCATGATGGAATTTGGCCGGACAAACCGTGGATTTGTGAAATGGGCAATATGCCAGTCATCAGGATGTTCCCCGCCCTCCTGGGAAAGGTCCGGGCCGGTTCGTTCGGAACCCAAAAGAATGGGCCTATCGGCTATATAGTCTCCGGCCTGAGCGATTCGTTCGGCTCCCAGACCCTGATCGATGTGGCGGATAGCCTGGCTGTGGCAGTATACGCAACCATTTGCGATATAGATCCGCCTTCCTTTTGTTTCTTTAAAAGATCTTGTGCGAAAGATCTCTGAAGGCACATCAACCCTCGTAGCCCAGGGCCAGTAGATCACCACAAATACGATGGCTGCCATGATCAAAAGTCCGCCTAAGACCACAACTACTGGAGTCATCTTCATAGAGGTTCGATTTCTCCTTTACTCATTTGCAGACAGATCTTGTCTGTTGAGGAAAAGACTTCGGGTAATGTTATAAAAACCTACAAGGGCACCGCTTAGGATCATAACACCCGTTGAAGCCCTGATCACGTTATAAATGTGAAGCTGCGGAAGTATCCGGTAAACCGTCTCCGCATTTAGCCAACCGTTTCCCTGGATCAGACCGGCTATGCTCAAAGAGATGGTAAAGCCGCTGACCCCCAGCAGGATCAACCAGTACTGAAGATCTGCCAGAAACCTGCTGTACAAAGGCCTGCCCGTAATGTGGGGCAATATATGATATATGCCGCCTATGGCGATCATTCCTGAAAAACCCAGTGCAGCCAGATGGGCATGGCCGACCACCCAATTGGTATAGTGGGTGACCCGCTGCACTTGTGGAAGAGAGTGCAGGGGCCCCTGAATGCATACCAGAAGATAAATTATGGTTCCGGCAAAAACAAATTTGGCTGCCACGTCTGCATGGATTTCACCCAGCTTACCTTTCGTCGTATACCACAGGTTAATGAGCACGACGGTTACAGGGATGATCATGCCTATGCTGTCCACAATGGAGATGACCTTAAGCCAGGTGGGAGCCGGAGTCTGCAGTAGATGATGGGTGCCGATGTGGGTATATAAAAGAACCAGACCCCAGAATCCTATCAGAGACAGGGTATGGCTGTATAGAGGGCTGCGGCAGACCCTCGGGATGATGTAATAGGCCGCAGCCACCGCCATCGGAGTCAAAAGGGTGCCCAGGATGTTGTGGCCGTAAAACCATAAGGTAATGGCATCGGGCATGCCTGTCATTGCACCTGTTGTGGGAGCCCACATCACGTTGCCGACGATATAGACGATGGCAGTCAAGGTAATGGCGGCCAGCACATACCAGACCGAAACGTAAAGAACAGGTTCTTTCCTTTGCTTTACGGTCATGGCGAAATTGTAGAAAACAAGCACGAAGAAAATAACTACAAGAAGGTCTATGGGCCAAATCAATTCGGCATACTCCCTGGCCTGGGTCTTTCCCATGGCAAGGGTCACCACGGCGCAGGCTAGAATGATGTTCCACAGCCATACACTGATAAGCCCCAGTCTCTCACTGTACAATTGAGTTTGCAGCAAGCCGGGCAGGAAATAACATGCCGCTGCCAGCAATCCGGGGAAAACAAACCCGAGCAGAACAAGGTTGGTGTGAATGGGACGCACCCTGCCAAAGGAAAGCCAGCTTAGATTACCAAGAAGATCGGGTGCAACGAACTCCGTTGCCAGGATCATGCCGGCAAGGGTGGCCACCACCAACCAGAAGGCCGCTGTCACACAAAAACCCTTTGCGCTCTGGTAGTTCTGAGCCGATATGCCGTTTTCTGATGTTGACAATCTTTTTTACTCCTTCTGTAGTATTGTTTTTCTCAAGCCGCAGGCTTAAATACCCCATACCCCCTTAACTGTGACATGCAAGCCAGCAATCCATATTTGCCTTTCTTTCTTTATGACACTCAACACAGAATTGCATCTTAAATCTCACTGCCTTGATCCTGTCCATGGCCTCCACAGCACCATGGCATTCGTCGCAAACAAGCCCCATTTTGATGTGTCTTTCATGATTAAACAAGACATGTTCCGGAAGATAATTTACTTTTCGCCATGGAATAGGAATCTGGTTCTCTAAATACCAGTGATCCTTTTTTACCTCAGGATGTTCTGGGATGATGTATTTGTGACAGTAAAGACATTTTTCCACCGGCGGCAGACCCGGGTGTCTTGAACGTGCCACGTATGGATGGCAGAACTGGCACTTTATCTCCTTAACCCCTGCATGGACCCTGTGGCTGAATGGTATGGGTTGCTCGGGGCCGATATCCGTTTGCGGTTGAATGTAAAAATAATAAAGAAATGTAAGAATAAGTATAAAACCAAACCCGATAACAAGCAGAGGTGTAAGGTTTCGTCTTATGCAATCAAAGAATGTGAAACGGGAGGTGATGTCTTGTTCCATTAGCTTACCCCCCTTGCTTTAGCATCCATAAGCTCGGGAAACAGGTTAAGGCAATATGCTATTGAGGCGGCCATCAACCCAAGAAAACCCATGGAAATCAAAAGATCCTCGAACCTTACGGGCAGAGATGAAATCTGCGGATTTAAATCAGGGCCTAGCAGAAGAAGGTGTTCCAGCCAAAATCCAACGATAACCGAGGCGCATAGAATCGCCATATAAACAGGCCTTGTTTTTACCCCTCTATTCAACAGGATTACAAAAGGGGCTGCAAAACAGATGATAAATACAGCCCAGGCAAGAGAGTTCCAGGGAACCATAACGGTGCGTTTGATAACATAATGAGTTTCTTCGGCAATGTTGCCGTACCAGATGACGGTAAGTTGAACATAAAAAAAGTCGGCCCACAGCAGGCAGAATGCAAAAAACAGCTTGCCGACGTCATGAAAATGGGAGGGTTTAAGCCCCGAGGCACTGCCCTTTCCGATCCGGGTTATTGCCGCCAGTATGATAAGCCCCCCCAGCCCCACATAAAACGCCTTGACAAACGTGTAAGCGCCAAACAAGGTGGATACCCAGTGGGGGTTCATGCTCATGACCAGGTCATATCCCAGCAAGCACAAAACCAGTGCAAAGAATAAAATGTAAAGCCCCGCCCATAGCGTCATTTTTTTCTTTACCCGTTCGGGATTACGGTAATTGCGGGCCCAGCCCCTGTAAATTAATTTACGAAGTCCACCCTGCACCTGGCCGGGCTCTGATCGAAGCTGCATTGCGTTATACAGATAGGCGAATCCAGTTGCATAGAGCACCAGCAACCCGATACAATCCCGCGTGAAAAGAAACGGAATATTGAGCCAGACTTCTTTGCCGTGCAACTGCTCATGCAGCCACGGGAAGATATGAGATCGTCCTAAAAATAAAACCAAAAACAAAACAAATGACGGCGGAAAGAAGGCGGCAAACGACTCGGACAGTCCGGAGAGGGGCCCGCTCCAGCGGGCGTTGGTAATATGCATTACAGCCGAGAAAACCACCGCTCCCTGGGCGATCGCTGACCACAAAAGAAAATTGATCAGATAAGCCTGCCAGGCTTTTTCCGGATTCTGGCCTAAAATACCATAGAGGAAAGTCGCCGTGCCCACCGCAAAAAAACCGATAAATACCCAGCTAAAAGACGATTTCTTTGCCTTTTGTCTGATCTCCTGGTTTGATGCCATGTTAATCCACCGTCAGTTTTGAACCGCTTGAATGCTAACTTCGTTTTATCGGTCGACGTGCTGGAAATATGCCGACCAGCAGAATCCATCGAATATGTAAAACAACACCTAATCGAAAACTTTTACCTCTCCTCCGTTTTTTTTAAAAAAATTTCTCAACCCCTCTTGCTGCTGGGGTTCACAGGAAGCCAGGATGCCGAAGTACTCCCCGGAACACCGAGGGTCATAATGCTTTAATCCACTGAAATCGGGTAACCGGCAGTGGATGAGCAAACCGATTATGTTGCCGAATACGGCGAAAAGAATGGCAAATTCAAACCCAACGATAAAAAATGGAATCAGGGAAATGATGGGCTTGCCGCTTACAACCAGTTTCCATTCAACAGAACAGAAGATGGCCAGTACAAACCCGGTGAGCAATCCCAGGATGCCTCCTGCAAGGGTGTAATATCCGACCATGCTTTTGTTCAAATCAAGGGCTTGTTTAATTTTGTTGCTCGGAAACGGGCTGTGTACCCGGTGAAATTGATATGCGGTTTCCTTTAGAACCAAAAGCGTGGACACTGCGCGGTCTTCCTCTTTGAAAAGCCCCATGATATATTTTTTACTCTGCATGGTTTGTTCCCTGAACAAGCGTCTCTTTCATCTCCGTCATGGAAACAGAGGGCAGATGTTTTACAAACAGCAGAAACAGCAGGAAGAAAAGGCAGAAACTTCCGAACATGATTCCAAGCTCGATTATCGTCGGTGCGTACAGACCCCAGGCATGCGGTGAAAATCCATGAGCAACCCCGCCGATGATGATGACAAACCGCTCGTACCACATACCCACATTGACCAGAAGGCAGATACCGAAAAGCATCACAACGCTTCTGCGAACAGGCTTAAATAAAAACAACAGGGGGATGGTGGTGTTACAAACCACCATGATATAAAACTCGATACGATAGTCTCCCGTAGCCCTCCATCGAAACGATTCCATTTCTACAATATTCTGGCTGTACCAGGCCATGAAAAACTCGGTGATATAGGCGAAACCGACAATCAGGCCTGTAAAAACGATGGTCTTAGCGACATTTTCAAGAACATCCCTGGTGATCATCTTTTCATAACTAAATATTCTTCGCATGGGGATCATAAGCGTCAGCACCATGGCCAGTCCTGAGTGGATAGCCCCGGCGACGAAATAGGGAGCAAAGATGGTTGTATGCCATCCGGGTGTAATCCCAAGGGCGAAATCCCATGATACGACGCTGTGCACCGAGATTACCAGCGGTGTCGCAAGAGCAGCAAAAAACAAATAACCCCGTGCATAGTTCTGCCACTGGTGGTGGGCACCGGTCCAGCCCAAAGATAGGATGGTGAATATATTTCTGCGGGTTCCTTCCGCTCTGTCTCTGATACAGGCCAAATCCGGCAACATCCCCGTATACCAGAACATGACACTTACAATCAGATAGGTGCTGATGGCGATGACGTCGAACATCAACGGGGAAAGAAAATTGGGCCACAAAAGCCGCTGGTTGGGAAAAGGAATCATATAATGAACCTGCCAGACCCGGCCCAGATGGATGAACGGAAAAAGCCCGGCGATGCACACCGCAAAAACCGTCATGGTCTCTGCAGCCCGTGCAATGGGATTGCGCCATGCGGCCCTGAACAGATACAGAATCGCAGAAATCAGTGTCCCTGAATGAGCAATACCGACCCAGAAGACAAAGTTGATCAAATAAGTGCCCCAACCCACGGGATTGTTCTGCCCCCCAACCCCGATTCCGATAAAAATCTGGTAGAGCCAGCAGCCTGCACCCGTCAGAACACCCAGAAACAATATGCCGATTAACAACCAGTATTTGCTTGAAGGCGGCTTAAGGGTCCGAAGCACGGTTTTGTCGATTTCTGCACATGTAAGACTGGTATAGCTTTCGGCCATCAGCTATCCGCCCCCGTTTTTTTAAGCCTCCTGCAAGACTTTCTTCAGATAAATCACCGCTGGCTTGGTGTTTAGATATCCCATTATCTGGTAAGCTCTGGGCTCAGCGGCCAGCATTCTGACCCGGCTTTTGTTATCCATCAAATTTCCGAAGCACAGCGCATCGGTCGGGCAGGTCTGCACGCACGCCGGGATGACCTCCCCGTCCCGGATCATTCTTGTTTCATTTTTTGCGTTGCTGTGAGCAACCTTGATACGCTGGATACAAAAGGAGCATTTTTCCATTACACCTTTGCTGCGCACGGTCACATCGGGGTTTAATTGAAGGTTCATGGGTTTAGGCCAATCCCAGGCAAACCAGTTGAACCGGCGCACCTTGTAAGGGCAGTTCTGTGCGCAAAAACGGGTTCCGATGCAGCGGTTGTAAATCTGGTTGTTGATTCCTTCCTTCGAATGATGCGGCGCATAAACCGGGCAGACAGACTCACACGGTGCATTGTCGCAATGCTGGCATGGAAGCGGCAGAAACGTGATCTTTGCCATATGATGCGGGTCCTGATAGCGCTCCACACTCAGCCAGGACATCTCCCGCCCGTTGACCATCTGCTGCTGTCCTACGATACCGATATTGTTTTCCGCATAGCAGGCCGCTGTGCAGGCTCCGCATCCGATACAGCGGTCCAAATCCACCACCATCGCCCAGCGGTATTTATCGTGGTCATGGGGAGGATAGAAATCCCGTTCCGGATTGTAGCCCTCGGGCAAGGGCAGGGTGAGGGGGAAATCACCCATCCTAAGACCGGATTTTCTCTGCGGTTTTCCCTTTTTAAGTTCATGTGTGCGAACGGTAAGCGCAAAAGTTCTGCCATGCTGGGTTCGGCTGCCATATATCTTGGCCAGCCTCATCTTTCGGCCGGTTGGATGGATTGTGACAGGAGAGGTTGAAAACAGGGGCCCTCCTGAATGGGGGTCCGCGGCTTGCGGTAAGATGATATTGGGATTTAGACCTCTTCCCTCTGCGTAGCGTCCATAGGTTTGATGCCCTTGGCCGATGTTCATAACCAGCAGTCCCGGGGTTGCAAATTCATTGATATAAACGGGCGCTTCCAGACGGCCCCACTGTGATTTTATTTGAATAATATCTTCCTGGGTAATTCCCTCGGTCCTGGCCGTATCAGGGTGCATTATCACCGGGCTTTGCCAGGCAACCCGCAACAGGGGATCTGGAATTTCGCAAAGCCAGGGTTTGTTGGCGCCCCTGCCGTCAAAAAACCGAACAGAGGGCGTTGCCATGAATGTCAAACCAACCTTTTGGGGCTGTGTGAATTTCGACAGCAAATCCACAAGGGCTTCAGATTCCACGTTTATGCGGGGCATATCGTGTGTTGCGGCCGGGGTAAGCAAACCACCCTTTTGCAACACTTCCGCCCATCCGGCTTCATCCGCAATCCTGCGATTAGATATCAGCTCGGAAAACAGGTAGGATTTGTAATTTTCGGCCGGTTTTTCAGTTCCAAATGCCGTGTTCAAGATGACATCGCCAAGGTGCGGTGCTGTAGTTAATCCGCCCATTGCCGGCTGTATAGTAGAATTTATGCTCTGCCATCCGCCGTATTCATCCCAGGTTTCAAGAGACATCCGAACCGGCACAATAAGATCGGCCATCCCGGAAGTATCGTCCATAAAATTGCTGAAGCTGACCACGAACAGATCCTCTTTCTCCAATGCCTGCTTTATCTCGTTTTTTTCGGGTAAACTGAAGATTGGATTGACGTTGTTCAAAAATAACAGCTCGATTGGGGTCGATTCCAGATTTTCAAAGAATTTCAATATATCAGACCGTTTGGATGCGATCTCCACGCGATGCCGATTGGTGAAGTCCAAAAGTTTCAGCCTGGGATCGAGAAGCAGGTTCAGAAGGTTCGCTATCACGTTGGTCGTAAGGCCCTCGAGGTCGCCTGCGCCGGTTCCAGTGCCCAGCACAAGAGGGCTGCGGGCATCCATAAGACAAAGGGCCAATTTTTCGTACTGTGGCAAAGAAAGGCCGGACAGTTCGATCACCCGGTCCCTGGTATAAGCTTCTGTTGCCTTGTAAAGGGCTTTTAGGAAAGACTGTGGGAGATTTTTCCCTTTCCCGCTGTTTAACACTTCTCTCAGAAGCCCGAGGGCGACGATGGTTCCGCTTCCAGGTTTGCATGCCAGCCAGATATCAGCATTTGCACCCGTAAGAGACTGATATGAATGGATGTGGATAAACAAACCTTTTTCATCTTTATTTACTGCGTGCATGGCTTTGAACTTGCGGGCATATTCCACCGGTGATAACCAGGTTTCCAGGAAGTCTGCACCAAAAGAAACCAGCAAATCCGCCCTGTCCATGCGATAGGAAATCAGTGCGTTTAACCCGAAAACCTTTTCATTGGCTGTTTTAAGAGATTCATAAGCATAAGGCTCATATATCAAAGGTCCTTGGGAGTTCCAGTTTTTCAAGGCATCTGAAAAAAGCCCCAAAAGCGTTTCACCTACCACCTCGGTGACCATACGGATTCGATCCGGTCCTTTCTGAGATGCTCTTTCGGTTTTGGATCTCAAAATTCTCATGGCCTCTGAAAAGGAAATCTGTCGCCAATTTCCTTTTTCTTTAAGCAAGGGAGTTTTGAGCCTATCGGGGTTGTAAACTTCCTGTAAGGCTGCTTGCCCACGCATGCACAGTTTGCCTCTGTTAATGGGATGCAGTGGGTTGCCCTCCAGCTTTATGATGCGGCCTTCCCGGTTTTTGGCCAAAATGCCGCACCCAGCAGGGCATTGCCGGCAGGTCGAAGCATACCATATGGCTCTGCCGCTGACCATATCATCGGGTGCGTGAATCTGAGAGAAAAGAATTTTTTCAGGAGAATTGCAGCCGGCTGCCAGCGATATGCTTCCCATGCCGGTAATCTTGAGGAAGGTTCTGCGGTTCATTCCAAGTTAAAGCTCCTTGATCAGAAAAACACCCAGAAAACACGGTAGGGTTGACAATAAGGAGTGTTTTGAGGTGAATATCAAATTTATGGTATGTAATCAACAGCACACGGAGGTTTTGATTAAAAACCATCACATAAATTGGATACCACCATGATAGCCCTTTCTACTGGTTCTCTTTACAACTATGGCACCGCCCGGGTGTTTGCCCTGGCAGCAGAAATCGGATATGACGGCATCGAAGTGTTAATAGACGGCAGATGGGATACCCGCCATGCCGATTATCTTCGTCGCCTCTCTTCAGATCATCGTCTTCCGATCGTCTCATTTCACAGCCCCTTTGTTCCTGACGTTCAGGGATGGCCATTTACACAAATTGAGCGGCTTAAGAAAACCGCTGAACTGGCAAAGGACTTGAGTGTGCCGCTGGTTGTAGCACATCTGCCCATGAGAATATATGGCATATGGGGTCAGATGAATTTTTTTAATAACCGGCGCTTCATGCTGCCGATGCCCTTTCTTAAACAGGGAAAATATTATCGGTTTCTACTTAAAGGCTGCCTTCAACATATCGAACGGTCCTGCGGGATCAAAGTGGCTCTTGAAAACATGCCGGTCCACCGGTTCTTGGGCTTTAGGATAAACCTCTATTGGTTCAACGACCTGGAAGGTCTTCGTCGCTTTGCACACCTGACGCTGGATACAACTCATGTAGCCACCTGGGGGTATGATCCGCTGGAGGTTTACACCCACCTAAAGCAGCGGATAGTTCATCTTCATCTTTCAAATTATGACGGAACCGAACATCGCTCACCCGTCAAAGGCAAGCTGGCATTGGCCAGGCTTCTGCAGCAACTGGCCATCGATGGCTACGGCGGCGTAATCAGTGTTGAGGCATCACCCGACGCACTGGATGCGGATGACGAAACAAAATGTCGAACAGCTCTTGAAAAAGCTCTTATCTTTTGCAGAGAAAATCTTGCCCTCTAGATCCCAACATCATTCGCTTTCATTTTTTCTCTATATCGGAGGGGCGATCGTCACCACCACCCGCATGTCGCTTTTCGCCCTGATACCGTGTGGCTCTGCAATATCGCATATCAGCACATCACCGGCCTTTGCAGGGATCGTCTCATCGCCTTTTCCCAAAAACTCACCGACACCTTCGTAGACCACAATGCTGACCTGACCCTCGATCTCGTGAGAGTGAACAGGCAGTTCCTGGCCTGCCTTGAAATTGAAGTTCAGGATTTTAAAATACGGAGAGTCATGTATCAACAACCGCCTGAAAGCACTGTCACTGAAATCATTCTGTTCACAAAAATTTACCTTCTTCATGGTACATACTCCTTTTTCGGGTTAACACGCAAATGAGAAAACCGGAATATGCGGTTTTTTCATCTCCTCAGACAAGGGCCTTCACACGCAGGTGCTCCGGCCTTTTCGCCATTTTCTTGCAGCAAATATAGAAAGGGACCACGCACCGAATCACGCTGCAGACCCCTGTTGCTTTTTCTTACAACTCAATTCCCAAACGCTCCCACACGGATTCGCCTTCCTTTATTTCAATCGCCTTTAGCTTCGGATAGGTTGTCAGCAGAAAGTAGGCCAGAGGAATTACCCCCAGCACGATGATGATAACATCGGGAATCACCCGCAGATTTCCAATAATTGAAACCGCTCCCCTTTCAAAGAAAGAAGCACTCCGTGCAACCCAGAGCCCATTCTTGAAGGATGTCCAGACCTGCATGGCTCCGATGGGAAGCAACGTTCCCATGGTCATCAAAAAAAGGCCGCCGTTAAGGCCCCAGAAGGAAAGCTTCAGTATTCCGTCTTTCCAGTGAGCCTTTTCAACAAGCCCGCGCCAGGAAAACAGCAGCAGGGCGACCGAGAGCATGCCGTAGGTACCGAACATGGCTGCATGACCGTGATTCATGGTCAGATAAGTCCCGTGCTCGTAATAGTTGATAATGGGAAGATTGATGAGAAACCCGAATACGCCGGCGCCCCAGAAATTCCAGAAAGAGGAAGCCACCAGGAAAAACAGGGGCCATTTGTATGGAAATTCATAGCCTGCCTTGCGAATATCGCGATACTCCATCAACCCGCGTACTACCAGAGTCATCAAGGGCACGGGTTCCATGGACGAGAATATCGCGCCCCATCCCACCCAGAACGACGGGCCGCCGTACCAGAAATAATGATGGGCGGTACCGATGATGCCGCTTAAAAAAGTGATTGCGGCGGTAAAATAGGCAACTCGCAACGCTGCCGTAGCCGTGGCCAGCCCCATGGCCACCATGAGCACGGCGATGACCGCGATGCCGAAAAACTCAAATATACTCTCAACCCAGAGATGAACGACAAACCATCGCCAGTAGTCCGCCATGGTAAGATGGGAACCCCGGCCGTAAAACAACCCGAAGCCGAAGAAAGCCACCACCAGCACGGCACTGAATACGTAAAACCAGATAAGGGCACTGAACTCATCTTTGTGGGACTTTAAATGAGTACCCACAGCCCGGTATACTATAAGGAGCCAGAAAATTAAGCCTAGAAACAGCATGATCTGCCACAGCCGTCCCAGTTCTAAAAACTCCCATCCCTGGTGGCCGAACCAGAACCACATGTTCCCCAGCAGTCCTTTAATACCAAGGACTTCTCCTGTAAGACTGCCCACAGCCACCAGCAGAATTGCACCAAAAAGCAGCTGTACCAGAAGGCCTTGCTTGTGCGGCTCCCTGCCTCCAATGATAGGTGCCAGATAGATGGCAGAGGCAACCCAGGTTGTGGCAATCCAGAAAACCATCAACTGCAAATGCCAGCTCTTGGCCCAGCTGTAAGGGATGAGCTTGGCAATGAACGGAAGAAAGAAACTTGCAGGATGGACCGTGTAATGGGCAAGCAGCCCCCCGAAACTCGTCTGAACAAGGAACAGCAAAATCACCACCACGAAGAATTTAGCCGCTTTAAGCTGGCTGGGAGTCAGGGGTAAGTCTATGAGCTTATCGGCAAGGGCTGCCCCCTTGGCCTCTCCGTACCATATACCGTAACGATGAATCCAGTAGACGAACAGCCCCAGCACCACCAGCAGGGCGAGAACCCCACCGATAGACCAGAAGTAGGTTTCTGTGCTGGCAACATTACCTATCAGGCGATCCGAAGGCCAGTTGTTTGTGTAAGTGTAATCCTTTCCCGGGCGGAGAGTGGAAGCCACCCAGGCGGTCCAGAAGAAAAACCGGGCAATCTGTTGCCTTTGCTGTTCGGTGAGGATGGTGTTTGGAAGAATCCCATAACGTTTTTCACCTTCCTTGAAGGTCTTCTCCCAGTATTTCTGGGCCCTTTCAAGTCCCTTGATCTGGGCTGCGGTCAAAGTCAGGGTATCCTTGGCCGAATCATAGCGATTGGTTTTAAATTCCTTTTTGGTTTTAACGTCAATGATAGCTTTTCCAATATCGTCTAGTTTATCATAGGGTTTTCCGTATTCCTGAAAGGCCAGATAATTCTGCACCCCCTGTGCCATCAAATGCAGAGTGGCCGCTGAAAACTCCGGACCTCTCTGGGAGCCATGCCCCCATACGGCCCCGTGGTCCATCAGCCCGTATCGCTGATAGATGTCCTGCCCTGCCAGGATATCCGCTTTTGTAAAGAGTTGTTTGCCGTTTGTATCAACCACTTTGCCTGGATAGGGAGGTAGTTGATCTTTCATGGCAACACCCCCTCCTAGAAGAACCACCATGGCCACGATAAAGCTCAAGATGGCCGCCCATTTCAAGGTACTCAACGACATGCTGCACCTCCTTTAAATTTAGGTTTTAAATGTAAAATTTAATTTCGCCGGACGATCGGATTTTAAAGCCGGGGAAACCCGCTTTTCGTCATAATGTTTTCCTGTCGGCTTACCTGAACCGTAAATCCTTCCAGTCGGAAAATATTGGATATTCCCGGGGAAAAAGCGAAATGCGATCGCCGGGATTTACAGTCGTTTCCATAGAGACAGCCCTGAAATTAAGCATGGCCAATTGCACCGCGTCGGGGTCGATATTGAAGTTTCGTACAATATCCATGATTGGCTTGGGCTCTTTCAGATCCAATCGAATCGGTGCTGCCAGCTCACCGGCAAAAGTCTCCTTAAGAGATCCAAACAGATAAATATCCGCATATGGTTTCATCTTTAACCTCAAACAGGGGTAAACCTAAACCTCCAACAAGGTCAAACCTTAAACAGTGAAGGCCTTACAGCCCCAAGGAAGGCGCAGAGCGCAGTTCAACAAACCTCGCTGTTTCGGTTCAGGTAGAAAACCTCTCCGATTCATCGAGCACCTATCTACCCGATAACCACTTTGTGGTCATTGACTTAAGTCAATGAAATCGAAAAAAATTGGTTATTGTTATCAATATTAAGAACTTTGTTTCGCTCTGCTCTCAGTTGACCAGAGGCCAATATTACCTGTCTCTATGCGGAAGCGCACAGGCAGACATTATTCCGGATGTATAGGATTTCGATACAGTCCTTGGTAATATGATAGTTTCAATATCTTGTGAAATTCCGGGACGTCTAATCAAGGCGTCTTTTACCGGATGCCAGCTCTTTCAGGCTGGCCGGATCCATGATCCGGATTCGCCGAAAACCTTCAGATCGGATTAACCCTGCTTTGTTCATTCTGGTAACGATTCTGGATAGAGTCTCTGGAATGGTGCCGAGCAAGCTTGAGAGTTGTTTCATGGAAATGTCAAACTGCAGTGTTTCTTTTGCCGGCCTCTGTGCGCTCAAATAAAGCAGATATGCGGCCAGCCTTCCGGGAACCTCTTTTAGGGAAAGATCCTCGATGAGTGCTGCAAACCGTTGCAATCGCTGGGACAGTACTGCAAGCATGTTCATTGCCAGGGTCGGGTCTTGTTTGATAAGCCGCATGAATTCAATCCGTGAAAAGAAGAAAAGCCGGCTTTCTTCAAGCGCTGCCGCATTTGCCGGAAAAGGCTTTCCGGCAAACATTGCAGCCTCGCCGATCGGATCACCTGGACCGAAAATATGAAGGATCTGTTCCTTTCCGTCCGGAGAAAACTTGAATATTTTTACGCGCCCTGAGATGATGACGTAAAACCCCGATCCCTCATCTCCCTCTGAAAAAACCGTTTCCCCTCGTTTGTATGGCTTATCCACCACCAGGGAAGCAAGTGCCCTTCGCTGTCGGTCAGGAAGTTCCCGGAAAAGAGGTATCGATCCGATCGGTTCTTTTGGATCCATAAAAGAAGCTTAAAAAAAATTCAAAATCCTTGACTTAAGTCAATGTTCATCACCCACCTCTGTGATATACTTCATATCAATCAGTGGGTCATAAGTCAAACCAGCAAATTCTGGATGAATGTGAAATGCTTTACAATTAGCCGCAATAACCACATTTTGAAGGCGTGTGGAACTGGTGAAGAAGTACCCCCATTGCGTCTTATTACCCGAATTTCATCGAGAATTGCTGTGCAGGGAATAATTCCATTGACATTAATGTCACATTGTGGCAATTATCTAAATAAAAATTAGATCGGATATTAGTACTAAAATCTTCCGATACTTTAAGGAGGCTTTAAGATGCAGGAGCGAATTGAAAAAGCATTGGCGGAAATTCGACCGATGCTCCAGGCTGATGGTGGAGATATAGAGCTTGTAGAGATAGTAGATGGTATTGTACGGGTACGATTGACCGGCGCATGTGGCGGATGTCCCATGTCTCAAATGACTTTAAAACAGGGCGTTGAGCAATATTTGAAAAAAGAAATACCGGAAATCCTGAGTGTTGAGGCCGTCATATAGGTATCGCCCCACTTACCTTTCCTATCCCATTTCAGAGAGAAATTGAGATGGTGATTGCCCTCAGAATCCCAACTCCTTTACACCGCTAACGGAAGCACAAAAGGTTAATGAGGCCGAAATCAACGGTAAAGTGGTGAGCGCAGATAACGTGCGGCTTCTGTTTTGTCATCAAACAGCGATTATCTGCTGGTAAAGAAGCCTCTGTGGGCAAATTACTGAATAGTATAAATTGAGAATCCGCAGATCGTCAACTCCAGCCACAGGTGAGGTTGTTTTTTTCATAGGGAAAACTCGAACTGGTTCGCAAGAAAAGGCTCTCTTCGATTTATTAAGGCGGGTTATACGTTTCGACAATTTAGAAGGAAATCCAGGAAATATTACAATTTCGCTAACATTTTGGCCATCTGAAAACTACGGTTATGGACCGTACCGCGCCGCCAACGTAGAGATTCCCTTTTGGAATCGGTAAGCTGTCTGAGAAAATTAGGGCGAGCCCTTGTTTTTCAAGTTGTTCACCAAGGAAAAAGAGAATCTCTCCGGTGCGGGACATTTTTCGAAAAGCTAAATTGATACCAATTTTAAAGCTGCAGAATCGAAAAGAACGCTTCACTACCCTTCCGACACATCACATGTCAGTGCTCTCTTTTAAGAGGACCGGAAGATGACCCGAACAGGTGCCCCGGTAACCGGCCTTGGGTTACCGGGGACTTATTTTTCCTAAGCGGCGATGCGTTCTTTTTTCAACAGATCACCCTTAACCCCGATGATCAGTTTCTCGATCGGGATCTTTTTCCCTGATTCAGACATGCCCTTCTCCACAATGATCGGCAGCCCCTGGCAGCAGGGAACCTCCATCACAACCACGCTGACACTTTTGATGCCAGCCATCTTGAAGATATCTGCAAACTTCTGAATGTAAGCCTGGGCATCATCGAACTTTGGACATCCCAGCATCACTACCTTTCCATCAAGAAAATCCCTGTGAAAATTGGGATAGGCAATCGGAGTGCAGTCAGCCGCAACCAACAGGTCGGCGCCCTTAAGGAACGGTGCTGTCGGGGGCACAAGGTGAATCTGTACGGGCCAGTGACTCAGGGCCGAGCCCTGGGGGATGTCTGCCGGCGCTCTTACAGGTTGCTTGGAGTGAGCCCCGGGCTGAAAGGTTTGAATTTGTGCAGAGGGACATCCGCAGGCAAGGGTTGGTTCCGGCTGTTTTTGCTGAGCTTTCTCCTTTTCCTTCAGGTGTTGATGCACAGCCTGCTCATCGAACTCTTCGGCTGTCCTCTCGATAATCTCAAGAGCGCCCGTTGGGCACTCTCCGATGCAGGCCCCCAGTCCATCGCAAAGATTATCGGAGATCACCCTGGCCTTACCGTCGATCAGTTCCAGGGCACCTTCCGCACAGGCAATGATGCACTGCCCGCATCCATCACAAAGCTCCTCGTCGATTTTGATGATCTTTCTCTGTACCTTCATTTTTTTCCTCCTCTTGGATTTTTGAACAACGGGGTAAACCTGACTGCGCTGGCCGTGGTGCTTAAGGCTGCAACATTTTTCTTGCCAGGTTTGCGCCGGTTTCTGTTAAAAATTGTTTGGCGATGATCTTTTCCAAACGGGCGGTATCCATAGAGTTTTCCTTATGTTGTTCTTCTAGGTTGACAATCGTATCGGCATCGAAAAGGCATTTGAAATTTACTGTTTCATTCTGCCGCGGATGGTGATGATGACCTATGATGTCGCATGCCTCGTCGATCAGCACCGCCGGGGCCCCGAGCTTGGAGAGAATCTTCCTTGCAATTGGCGGTCCTTCCAGCTCCTGGTATTTGGCGGCTGTGCTTTGATATTTTTTCTCAGACTCTTTGATGCCGATATCATGCAGGAAGGCTGCGGTCAGGATGACAGCAAGATTGCCACCTTCGGCCTTGCCGATCTTCTCTGCATATCGTGCCACACGGCTGGCATGACCGATTCGTTTAAAATCCCGCCCGAAATACCGTTTCATCTCTACGGCAACCCGGTCCTTCAGCAGGTTCTCGTTTTTCATGGCGACCTCCGGGGGAAGGGTTCCAAGGCATTGTTCCGCATAGGGACAATATGCCGCACAACCGAAATCCATGTGCGGGTTAACGAATCGATTTCCGCAGTGCTGGCATTTTCGGGATGTGTCATCTTTGAAAAACTCCACCTCTTTGCCACACTTGAGGCATTTGACCTCAAAGATGGCCCCCGGTTTCCAGTACCGGCTGTCTTGACCCGGGCACTTCATGGTAATTCCTCCTTTGATGATGAATCTTTTTGAATGAAAGCCAATTTCTGAAGGCAGAATAACACAGAAAAAACGCAATGTCCTTGACTTAAGTCAATCTAAAAAATCTTTTATCTCAAGGAAAACTGTCGCTTCAGGATGGAGGCCGTCGGCTGTGGTCTGCTTCTGATCGGGATATGGATTTTAAAACATCCTGGATGAGGGCTGCGGTACGAAAGCGGATGAATCTTTCCTGTGCTGTTTCCTGATTTAATGTAACTGCATCAGGATCCAAACAGCGATGTTTAAGTATGATTAAAAACTTCCGGGTCGATTCCCGTGTTCTGTAGCTTTCTGCTGGATATTGTTCTTTTAGGGTTCGCAAAAGCGGCCAGATTTTCCCCGGTAAATCCCTTATTGAATATCGATGTGTTTTCAGCGTCCCATCGGAATGTACCGGCAATAGATATTCAACAGCCGCCCCGATCCCAAGCTGACCGTGCCGGAGCACAACCTGAAGCCAGCTCGGGTCATTGGAGACCTCCGGACCGGTATTATTCCCGGGCCGGAGGAAAAGTTTGCGTTTGACATCGCTCATACATCCAATCATCTTTTCCATATCCTCTCTTCCGGCATCGAATCGTTTCCAGAAGGCCTGAGTCCAGTTAAGGTAAATATCGAACAGTGCAATATCTTCGAACCCGTGTGGCGGATCCCTTAAGTTTTTCCAGAAAAGTGTTGAATATCCGTAAAACAGGATGTCAGCTGCCCGCTGTGAATCGATATCTTCATCCATGAATTTCTTAGCGAAGTTTCCAAAAAATTCGATAAGAATCCGTGAGATCACCTTCAGGAATCGGGGGTTTTTTTCTTTAAGCATATATCGCAGATAATAAGGCAAGCAGCGGCAATGCTGTTTTTCAAGAAGCTCGTATGCCCGGGGAAGCACGATCCAGGAAAGAGATATCTCTTTAAAAAGACATAGAAGATTGAAAGGCTCAGCGCTGTTATTAGCCAGAATAGCTATCTCCGGCGCTCCCAGTGCTGTCAACAGGTATATCCGCTCTGAATCTCTTTCAGCCTTAAGCAGCACCCCCTTTCGAACCTCCTCCAAATCTCTTGCCAACTCCGGATAAAACCAAACGGTTTGATCCGCTGCGGCTCCCATGGGGCACCCATTCCTCGATGGAAACAATCAACTGCCGTGACCCAAAAACAATATATTGTTATTTTGAATTATTGTTGATACAAAATATGGCATATTGTACTATCAAAGAGCTATCCAAAATAGTCACAAGGAGGAATTGCCCCATGCTCGACCTAAACGCCCAAATCGTAAAGAAACATTTTGCTGACTCCCCGTTGATCTATGAAAGAGGGGTTAGCATTTATGAAAACGGTGCGTTTTTTTTGAAACAGTCCGTACCGGAAAGAGGAATTTTCGATTACCAGGTAGATGGCAGCTATGGTGAATATGCCATCAGGCTGCGTATCAATGATGATGCAGTGGATATAGCTTGCGACTGCCCCTATCCCGGAAAAGGGTGTAAGCATGCCGTTGCTGCGCTTCTGGATGCCAGAGACATTTTACGGAACTGGAAAAGGGCCGCCAGCAGGCCACAACTGTCTGAGCCAGATGAAGAAGATTTTCTTACCGCCGAAGAAATCCGTCTCCAGGCTCTTGAGGATCGCAAAGTACGCGCACGCAGCGAAGTCTTTACGGTTATTGAGGGTGAGATGTTCAAAGGAGAGCACCTGTTGATGACTGCCGATGGCAAGCAGTATACCGTAATTTTGCATGATCCGGTGCAGGGCGCAGGCCATTGCTCTTGCCCGGATTATCAGGTAAACCGCCTGGGCACGTGCAAACATTTAATTTATTTTCAAACATATTTCCATAAAAAGAAAAATTTTAAGGAGAAAGTAACCCTGGAGACCTTTCCGTTTTATGATCTTTTCTGGGATTCGACCGCGAATCGTCCAAGGATTTTTTACGAACGGCCAGTCAGTGAAATAAGAGGCCTGGGAAAAGTATTAAAAGAATATTTTGATAGCAAAGGATTCTTCAACAAAGAGAATCTCACACAACTCTACACCCTGCTTGATAGGCTTGAAGGAATCAAGTCGTTTCGAATCGATCCGGCACTGCTGGATCGCCTGGACAGATATTTACAAAAAGAACAACTGGCCGAACTGGCAAAAACGATCGATCCGCCGCCTATCAAACTAAATACACGCCTCTACCCATATCAACAGCAGGGGGTAGCCTTCGGCCTTTTCAAAGATGCTGTGTTAATCGGCGACGAGATGGGCCTGGGAAAAACCCTGCAGGCTATCGCGCTTGCCATTTCCAAAAAGGATGTTTTCGGATTTGAAAAGGTGCTTGTCGTAACCCCTGCCTCCCTTAAGGAGCAGTGGAAACGGGAGATTGAGCGATTTTCCGATGAAACCGCAGCTATTATAGAAGGCCCACCTGCCCGTCGCCAGGAAATTTACGAAAAAGTGGACGCATATTTTAAAATCACCAACTATGAGGCCGTATTGCGGGATGTTACACCACTGGCCCGCTTCAAGCCGGATCTGGTGATATTGGATGAAGCCCAGAGGATTAAAAATTTTTCAACCAAGACTGCAGAAGCGGTCAAATCAATTCCCCGCAAACACTCCATAGTGCTTACCGGAACCCCACTTGAAAACCGGCTTGAGGATGTCTATTCGATTGTGCAGTTTCTTAACCCACTTATGCTGGCACCGCTTTGGCAATTCGCCGCAGACCATTACATGCTAAGCCGCAAGAAAAAAGGGAAAATCATCGGCTACCGGAACCTGGAATCCTTGCATGAACGGCTAAAACAGGTTGTTATACGGCGACGCAAAGAGGAAGTGTTAAAGGATCTGCCCCGGGAGCTTGTCAATAATTACTATCTGGATCTGCACCACCGCCAGCAGAAAATCCATGCCGGTTACGCCCAGGCACTGATGCCACTTTTGAACAAAAAATACCTGACCCCCATGGACCTGCGGCGCATACAGGAACTTTTGCTTCGTATGCGCATGGTTTGCAATTCCACGTATCTGATCGATAGAAAAACCCATATCTCTCCCAAGCTTAAAGAACTAGAAGGTATCCTTGAGGATTTTGTGATACAAAACGGACGGAAAATGGTTATTTTCAGCGAATGGACCACCATGACCTATTTGATAGGACGTCATCTGTCGGATGCAAAAATCCCTTTTGTGGAACTTTCCGGAAAAATTCCCGTAAAAAAGCGTCAGGCCCTGATCGATGAGTTCACCAATAATCCGCAATGTCGAGTATTTTTATCCACAGACGCCGGGGGCACCGGCTTGAACCTGCAGGCTGCGGACTGTGTGCTTAATTTCGAGCTTCCCTGGAATCCATCCCGAATGCGACAACGCATCGGCCGGGTCAACCGTATCGGACAGAAAAGCCGCAGTGTAAACGTGGTGAATCTTATCACCAAAAACAGTATTGAAGAAAAAATCTTAGCCGGACTCCAGCTAAAAGAGGATCTGTTTCGCGGAGTGTTTGACGGTGGTATCGATGTGGTGAAATTCAGCCGGGAAAAACGCACAGAACTGATCAACAAGCTGCGCGAGATGCTCTCGGAGACGACTCTGCCGCCCCCTGCATCGGAAACCGTCTCTGATGAGATCCCAGAAGATACACCTCATTATCTTAATCCGGAAGTATTGAACAGGACCGAAGTATCAGCGGTTGATGTAACCGCTGAAGAGACTGACGGTGGGAGCCAACTGGAAACCTCCGTCTCCGAGCAGGCGGCAGCCAGTACTGCAGCCCCCGAGCAATCCCCGGAAAAACTGGAAGAGGTGCTGAATACCGGGCTTGCCTTTATCGGCGGGTTGCTTGAGATGGCTACCGGCAGGAAACTTAAGCCCACTGCCGGTGAAGATAAGCTGCTGCACATCGATAAAACCACCGGGGAGGTTACGATGAAGTTCAGGCTGCCCGGGTTTTCGATTTAATGTGAAAAAATCTGTTGACATACAACAATAAGTATTACATAATTTGATAAATTCGTAATACTATGAGGTTGATTCAATGCCTATTGTGACATCTACAATCAAAGGTCAAATTGTTATCCCTGCCGTTTTAAGGAAGAAATTCGGGATTGTTAAGGGAACCCCGATCAATATATATGAGCAGAATGACAAAATCATTCTCGAGCCAATCCATGAGGACCCCGTCAAGCAGGGGCGGGGGATATTAACAACTAAAGGACGCGTACTAAAGAGGCTCATTGCGGATCGGAAAGAGGAAGCGAAATTGTGAAAACATATGTACTTGACAGTTTTGCTATGATTGCTTTTTTTGAGGATGAGCCTGGAGCAGACAGGGTCGCGGAAATTTTAAGCGCTATAGGCAGAAAAAGGGCCCGGGGCTTCATGTCTGTTATTAATTGGGGTGAAATTTATTACAATACAATAAGGGAAGCTGGCATGGAAGAGGCTGAAAAGGTAATGAAACAGTTCAACAAGCATTCCATTCAGCTTGTCGATGCTGACCAAGACTTGACATATAGAGCAGCCAAGCTGAAAGCGACTTACCCTGTTGCCTATGCTGACTGTTTCGCCGCCGCCCTCTCATCAAAGCTAAAAGCAACTGTTGTTACCGGGGATCCTGAATTTGAAAAACTTTCCCGGGAGGTCACTATTTGCTGGATTACTTGAGCTTTCTTTCAAACACTATCCACTCCATCCTTGCCCAGTCTGCGTTAATCTGCAAAATCCCATGGGACGGCATAAGGAAAGCTCACTTAATCGCATGATTAATGTTTCACCCAATGCTTAAAGGATATGAAGGGACCTTTATGATTTTATGAGTTTCTTTGCTTTTTTGACACCGCGTAACGATGTCTCGGAATTTGTACAATCTATTGTATTCATTAGTCTTTTGGTGACAGTCGGCTTTTGCTACCTTCATGGAATAATGCCTGCCTGTGCGTGTCCGCACGCAGACAGGGAATGTTGAAATATTGAAATAATGGGTTAAAAACGTATAACTTCTGTGTTTGGATCAAGGATTCTGGGATCAATTCTTACGAGTTCTCCATGAATGTTCTTATAGGTTCTATCATGCAGCAATTTTGCGCTTCAGCTCATTTACATCCCGCTCCAAGGCTGCCACACGCTCTTCAACCCTTGAATGCTCATCTCGCCTTACGATAACCTCGTAAAGCCGATCCAGCCTCCGGTTAATTTCAGCATCCTGCCGGGATAACTCCTCCCGAACATCATCGATGCGCTTGTTGGTCTCATCGATTCGTTTCCCCAACTCCTCGCGTACCAGGTCTATTCGCTTGTTCGTTTCATCGATTCTCCGACTCTGATCTGCCAGATGTAGATTTACATCATCAAGCCGCTTGTTCGTCAGCTCAAGAATTGTCTTTATTTGCCCGTTTTCTTCCTTGATCCGATCAAGCTCCGGAACAATAAGTTCTTGAAGTGCACTGACAATCACTTCCTTCATGCGCACAACTCCCCATTGTATACATTTAAAGTGCAGTTGTGGTCGTTGGAATATTTATTTTTAAATGTTGGATCATTTCTTGCCTTTTGTCAAAGCCTTTTTTAGTCCTTCTCATACACCGGTGCGATTATGTTTAATCCATACCTCGCAAAGTCCGCCCAGATGCTCCAGGAGCCCTGCATCATATCATCATCCGTGGAATCGAACGGAAAGCGATCTTTAAAGACAGCGCTGACCGAACCGATTTCCTTAAGCACCTGGATCGTATCATTTCCGAAACACTGGATGCATATGCATAATTTTCTATTAAAACACCAAACCAACCCCAATCACCCTGGGAAAAAATAAGAATACGAACAAGGTGTTATCCTTGCCATCGATGAAACTTGCCCCGTCATAAACCGCGTTATCTAACTCATCCTCATCATAATCGTCGGTTCCTGCATCGTCGTTATGTAACCATAACCCTGCCCAGGCCCAACCCTCGGCCCAGTCTACAAGGAATTCTGTTCTCATATCTTGATAAAGGTAATAATCAAGAGAAATATAAATATAGCCGTTACCGTTCAATACCTCGAAATCTGCTCCACGCGCTGCCCATACATATGACTCGGCTTGTTTATAACCAGTTACATCCACCCGGACTGATTCACCTATCTCCGTGTCGGATGTACAGCCCTCGCCTGTTGCATCTGGTACTGAGGCCGTAGCAGACGTATCAACCCAAGACGCGATATAATCCCAATCTTCGTCATAATTCAACGGCTCCCAAGCCCATGCCTCTGGTCCACTTACTTGGAAGGGGTAGTTGATAATCATACCCGAATCGGTAGAAATGTTCAGGAGCCAATCAATAATTTCAGTGCTTTCTGAAATTGATGTGGCTTGGACGCTGTCTGCAGTTAATGCAAAGATGAGGCAGATTTAAAAAGCTGTAATAAACACTATTCCGCTTTTCATTGTTTTTTTCATCTAATACCTGGATCTTGCACGAGTCGGAGGGTTTCATCTGCAAGTCGCACACTTTAGTCTGAAAAAATCAGATGTGTGATCCCGCTTCAAGCGGGGGCACTTAAGGGCGAAGCCATAGTGGTACGGGTACTATCTACCTTATAATCGCCCGTGCTGAATCGCTCAACATCAAAAACCGGATTGCCCCCGATGGTACCCCTAATTTCATAATACCAAGGCTCATCAGAATTGCGGTTATCTTTCCATAGATAAACACCACTTCTATTGCCTTCGTGATCGGGTGCGGTAAAGAGCATTTGAAGCATGGCCCGTTTATCGTCCCAATTCATTGCAGTAAAGTGCCGCCATGTGCTCATTGTCTCTTGTAGCTGCTTTAGTGCTAATCTGGCCCGCCTGATAACAGCGTCGCCCTCCGGCATATTCGCCAATTGGGTTTGCAATTTTGCCGCTTCGGCCTGTAACGTCTCTTTGCGTACCCGGTGGTTTTTAATTCGGGTGGAGGCCTCTGCCTGAGTGTAAATTTCGCTTTCGTATGCCGTTTGAATCTGGTTTATTGCGCTGTTGATTTTGAGCAAATCCCTCTTATTTTGCCGTAAACGCGCCTCAATTTTTTCCCTGGCCTCTCTACTGGGTATTGCCGATAACGCTGCTCGTTCCATAGCAGGGGCATCGCCTATGAGCCTAAATACATGAGGCACAATGGCTTGCTCCAATAGCTTGCAAGCGATATATGTAAAATACTTGCACTCCCCCTTTTCGTGCCTGTAATAAGGGTAACCGTTTATGGTTACCCCATAGAGTGCCCGCCCGCAATGCCCGCATATAACCATGCGGCTCAAGAGATAGCTGTTTTTGATCTTTCCATGATACACGGTTTTGTGGGCGTCTATTTTGCACCTTATGGCTTGTACGGTTTCGTCCGGTAAAAGCCGGGGTATTTGGGTTTTAAACTCCTGTATCCCCAAGCCGTACCGCCTGCCATCAATTTTCTGTACCCACTTTGTGCCCATACAGGAGTAAAGATTGTCCTGAAGCCTGCGCCGATCCATACCATAGGCCTTAGCCAATTGAGGGATGCTTTTTCCGGCTAAAAACTCTGCTGCTATCTGTTCGTATTTCGCCTTTACCGCTGGATCTATACCCCATTGCTTGGTTTTCTTGTTCCATGTACGGCCCACGGGCCTGTTGCCGCTGGCTAACTCGCCGCGTTTGGCCTTCTCAATGCGGCTTTCCAGCGACCTTCTGGTTTGTTTCTTAGCCTGGTATTCGCCTATTTCCACCCCTATACCCAAAATCAAAGTGTGATCCGGATTCCACAAATCCAATTCTTGCATACCGCAAAAGAACCGTACACCATTTTGTCTTAGTGTCTCTAATCCCTGTTTGCTTTTGAGATTATCGCGGCTCCACCTTGAGGTATCATAAACAATTAGGGCGTCAAATAACCCTTTACCAGAATCGGCCAACAAGCTATCCAGTTTTTCCCTCTCCTCTATTCCTGTGGCGTGCTCCTGGCCGCTGTAGCGCCAGGGGTTATCAATAAGTGTGCCGCCCAAGGCTTCAACATAGTTTTCTATGGCTTTTCGTTGCACATTCAGAGACTCGCCCCGCCGCTCCTGTTGTTCTGAGGATACCCGGACTAATGGTGCAAAACGCAATGGCTTCATTGCCCCCCCCTTTTTTTAAAGCATTACTATTGATAACACAATAATACCAACAACGATGGCCGGCACGGCCTCCGGGAAAACACCGCTGGCAATCTCGGCCGCAAATTCAATGAGAAGATTGTCCAAAATGTTCATGGGATCTCTCTTTCATTTTACGATCTTAACAGGCAAGGGGTCACCATAAACGATGTTTCGGCCTGCAACCTGTTTGATGTTCACGCTTAGGATTCCATCTTTCCCAGCCTGTACCGGCCTTGTTAAGGATACAGCAATCCAGAGAAGCAAAGCTGCGATTATAGCCAATAGAGCATTGGTTGTTTTCATTCCTTCCCCTTACGCTTTTTAGGCGGTCTGCCCGGTTTACGGTTTTCAACGGCTTTCAAAGCTTCTTTGCGGATCACCCAAACCCGCGAAAATTTTTTAGCCTTCAATCGCCCGGCTAAAATCATGGCCCTGATCCTCGCTGTGCTCACGCCAAGCCGCTGTGCCGCTTGTTTTGTGGTTAATAAGCTCATGTGCTGCCCTTTCGTTAAGGTTTTTTCTTAATGTTACGCCAAAAAAATAAAAAAGTCAAGAAAAAAAATTATTGTTTTTAGAAAATATTTATTGACAGCGGTTGCGGTTTGAGGTATGAGATTGTTTATGGCGGGAACCTTTTAATATGGGAGGGTGGAGAAATGGAAAAAGAAGATATTAGAAAAGAACTGATGAAAGAAGCCTATAAACTTGCAGAAATCGAAGAACCTTCAAGTCCGAGACCAAAAGCAAGGAAAGAGTTTGAAAGCAGAGCAAGCCTTTTTAATGAAATCATCCATGAAAAATGACAGATAAGCCCAGGTACCGGCTAAGAAAAAGGGCCTATCGGGCGGAGGATACCCGATAGGCCTAAAGTGGCGGCGGCTCAAAAGGCATAAAAAAACCGCTGCCAGCAATTCCCCCTTTTTTTTGTGGCTTCAACTCAATTACCAGCCAAATAAACGGTCAGGGTTCCAGAAATACTACCTACACTGGACGCTGCGTCAATGTTACACTTTATTCTTTCCCGGCATAGCGGAAACATATTCCTAAAATCCGTTGATTTCAGCTCGTTCCCAGTGGTTCCGTGAACCGGGTGTCTGGGAAACCAATTGCGATCACTACTGGGAACCGCAGTTTTCAGGATAATATCAGCGCTGCTTTCCCGGCCAATTGTAAGGGATCTGGACGTTGATAAAGGTATGGAAGTCGAATTCGCAAACCTAAAGCTGTAAACAAGCCCGCTAACCACTGTTGAAAAGACCGCCGATCCGCCCGATGTGCTTGCTGTTATACTTAGTGAATATTTATGAAAGAACATTTTTTATAAACCCTTTTATAATAAGGGTTTACAAGGATTACTCCTCATAAACCCTTATCAATCATGGCTTCACGATAGCTTGACTCGGACAAACGCTTCAGCCAATACGGGCATTGCGTCACATTCCGCACGGCATATGAAACCGGTTTGGTTTTGTTCGCTATAAAGCTCAATCAATCTTTGAATTTGGAATTGCAAAGAGTCTACAATCCAAAAAAACCTAAAATCCCCAAGGACAGCCACATATTGGCCAGTGCTAAATGTGTGAGGACAATATTCTGATAGGTGAATAGGAAAGCCCAACAGTGTGTTACCACTACCTTCCAACCCTGTGCGCCACAGATATTGCCCTTCACCATCTTTCAGTTTTCGAACTCTGGCTTCAAGATCTCGGTGGAAAACCCACCGCGCATTGCGGCGATACTGTGCCTTAAGTGCACCTACCGCATTGATAAGGCCATCCGCCGTGACGTTTGTGGTGGTATTGCCTGCGGACACGTCCCTGCTGGTATCAATCCCATTGTCGCTTGCGGTGAAGATTCCCAATGGCTGATTTACCCCACTGCCGTTCAAAAAAGCATTCTCCTGCACGATGCCTATTTTGTAAACCATGCGCTCAGCAATCAGCTCCTCCGGGTTCAAGCCGCTCGCCACCCGAAGCAGTTTATTGCTGACCTTAATGCGCCGTGCTATTGGATGTGGGGTCAAATCCCTTCGGGTGAAGTCCATGGTAGAATCCTCGCTGCCAGTGCCCAGTTCGCTTGTCCACGTTGGGTCGCCCAGATCGTGTTCAAGCGCCGGTGTCCCCAGGCTCTCAGCATTAGGCACGTCAAACGTACGCGCAAAGCGGCGAATGAACACCTCGTCGTCCAGTGCTTTGATGATCTCCTGTGCCACTTCCACAGGCGTTACCAGATAACCGCCAGCAGTCATGGAATCCGCTTGCAGCGCCCTGAACTCCCGGGGCGATATTGCTCCCTGGCCATATCGCAGGTATTTATTGAAGGCGTCTCGCAGTTCAGTGCCCTTTTCATCAAATCTATACGTGCTATTTTGAAACATTCGTTTTTTCATATTCATAACTCCTTGTCGATTACTCTTAATGCAGTTCAAATTCCCTCTATATTCAATTTCCCCGCTACCGATCCCTAAATGGGCAAGGCGCTGTGACCTTGTGAGCCCCTGTTCGGTGTCAGAGCCATTTGAATAAAAATCGTCTATTTGTTCCCTGAGTTCTTTGCAAATTGGCTCAATCTCTTCCATAAGTTCGTCTATTTCATTGGTGACCTCATCAAATTGGTTATCCAACTCTTCAAACTCAGCATTTTCACCAGAAGTAAGATCACGCTTGTTGCGCGCGGCTTTATCTATGATTTCCTTTTGACGTTCAACGATTGCGGCCCGTTGATCTCGCAAAGGCCTGAGCTTTGCGCGCAACTTCTTGTACTCTTCGTATTTCTGCTTGCTCATAACAGTTCATCCTTCTCAATCCGGCTCCACCCGCATCAGCGTTGAATTCGCCAGTTTTTTTTCGGTTAATTGCCAAAAACCGCTGATCACAGCGGTCGCCGGTTTACCCAGCCAAGGCCTATCCCTGGCCGGGGCCGGCTTTTGGAGTGAAGAAAAGATGCGTGAACAAAAAAGACAAAATCACGCACGTGAGAACGCCAGGAGGGGCGATCAACGGAACGCCCCCTGTGCGATGTCTCCTTCATCTAATGCTAATAGGTTCAAAATCTGCTTCTGTTAATTTCCTCTTTTCTGCAACCATCAATAAACCGTGCCTGTCCAGATATGCCGCCTCGGATTCAAATAACGGCGGATCATCCGGGTTTATCGGCACCATGTCAAGGCCGAAACGGCTTTTCCAAAATTCGGCCTGCTCCCGTTCAACAAAATCCTTCACCAGTGGCAACCCAAAAGCAAAACGAGGCCGGTACGAAAGCACCTCCCATTTAGCTTGCCCCGCACCGCCTAAACGCTTGCGGTGTGCCATCTTGAAACCCTTAATCAGACTATTGACCGGCTCAAGTGGCGCATCGTACCGATGAAAACAAAAAGGGCGTTTGCCGGGGTTTCGCCTGATGAAATCGGGCAAAACTTTGTCCCTTAACCTATTCCATAGCTCTCTCAATTTCTTATCGCCATGCGCGGTTCTGTAATCGATGTCGCTTCCCATATCATCGGGTTTTATGCCTGTTTTCAAATATTCGATTCGCCAGTCAGTGGCGCCGATTTCATATTTCACTTTCATAAAGCGCTATCTCCTTGGTATCCCTGGAGGCCTGCCCTGCCGCCGTGCCGGTGGTGCAAACTCGTCATAGGCCTCACTAATTGCCAGCGCTCGCATACCGCTGATAAAAGCGAGCCATGCTTGCCGCTCAATCTCTGCCGCCGGGTGCTTTTTCTTTTGCCCTGTCGGTGCGGTGACAACGATACCCTCTTCATCCATGAGTTTTTTGGCTTGCATGAAGCGGTTGAGGTTATCGCAGCTACCCCTAAAGATTGCCAGCTCATGTGCGCCCAATTCATATTTGGCAAGGATCATCCGAAAGAACTTCCGTACCTCGGGGTACCATGATTTTTTGGCCGTTGTTTTCATCCCCAAAAAAGCTCGAAAAAAAATATTACCTGCAAGAGTTTTGCTGCGGTTTCGGTATTTCAGGCAAAAGCCTTAAGGAATTTTGTACCCATACCCTTCTGAAATTATTTAACATTTTTGCTACCCATGTCATTGCATCCCGCCGATAGTGGGAAATCCCTTTTCATCATCAGGCATCCGATCCGTAACCGCCGCAAACACGCCCATGACCGCTTGACTAAGCCAAAGTAAACCAAGGCGATCATTGCATTGGAGCATCTTAACCGTCGTCCGGGTTAATGATTCAATCAGATCCCGGTGTTGTCGCATGTAATGTTCATGAATCTCTTTACGCTTTTCCGTTAATGAATCGATCTTCTTCATTTCGTTCTTTCTCCACTGCGTCCAAAGCCCCTTCGGCTATCTCGCACAACTTAGCGGCCAGATAAGGCACACAACCAGGTTCGTTCCGTACAAACCATCGGAATTTGCACCTAACGGCCTTCAGAATCCCTTGGCACAATGTTTCGTAGAGGGGTTCGCTGGTCATTGCAGCTTACCCTGCACAAACCGATTGTAAGGCTCATTCACAAACAGCAGCTCACATGTTTCAGGATCACGCCACAGGTGCGAGGGGCATTTTGACATCACAAGCTGTTCCAGAACCTGGTTTTTGTTGATGTTGGCTTCCGTAGCCCACCGCTCGATCACGGCCCTGATCTCCGGGGCGATTAAAAAACAGATTTGGGTTTTCATTGAAATTCTCCCTTTTTTTGCAATGAAAATGAAAATTTTTAGTTTATTGCTTAAATTTTACCGTAAAATTATTGAAAATATATACTGACAATGAGAAAAAAATTAAAAAATTATTGTGTGCTAAGGGGCAGGGGCGGAGGGGGCTATAATAGCCCTTGAGTGAACCCCGGCTTTCCGGCTTTGCCGGAAATATCGGTTATGGGGCGATGTGTTTTTAAATGGAAGGATTTTTGTTTTCAAAAAATAAATGGGAAGTGTGTTTGTTTTGTGCTTTCTCTCTCCCATGAAAATAAAGAAAATTAAATTTTCCATTAAAAAAGTATTTCCAAAATACTTTTAAATGCGTTTACGCATTTATACTCTTTGATTTAATAAAAAGAAAAATAAAATACTATAATATACAAACTTAAACTAGAATACTATAGTATTTTAGAAAAAATTAATATCTATAAATAAATCAATAAGTTATAAAAATGGAAAGTATAAAGTCAAATTTTGAAATCCAATAAAATCAGTAAGTTACAATTTGAGTTTATACGATTTGCGATTTTGAGTTTATACTTTTTGGATTTTTACCGCAATGCGAAATTGGCCAAAATATCTTTTATCCCTGGCCTTGATGCCCCCCAAAAGTATGCCGGGGTTTCTATCCGAACCCGAACCGTTGCGAAATATTCGTCTTCAATAGCGGAATATTCGTCTTCAATAGAGGAGTAGTGGCCCTCTTCCCGCACGAACCATCCTCCCAAAATCAAAAAAGATGCCGGACTTTGCACGCTATCTCTTTTTTTGGCATACATTAGCAAACCGCATTTCTCCATGGCCTTCAAATATTTATAGACATACACGGGGCTTATCCCAAGGTGCCCGGCAATTGCCTTGGCGTCCAATCTAATCAAAATGGGAAACCTCCATTTGTTCACCCGTTTTTTATCGCGCATTACTTCCATCTTAATTTTGGATATTCCGATTTTTCGTACTGTTTGAACACAGCGAAAATAATCCAGGTGATTATCTGTCAGGTATTCCAGAATCGGGATCAAATACTTTTTCTTGGTAAGGTTCATTTTGATTTTGGTGTCTTTGGCACGGCTTGTTTTATTTGAGGCCATTGCTCGATAAATCCAATTCAGAAAACTTCTTCGCCACTTAGCCTCCCACGGCACCCTGCGGCCATCGGTGCGGTATTTGATCGCTTCGCCATGTTCCAGGTATTGACGCTCTGTCAACTTCTCCTTAATAATCGTTTTCATCTTTAATCCCTCCGAGCGCCTCGGCCAGCCGGTCAAGGGCATTCAGAACATCCGTGATTGCGCGGCGCCTGAGTGGAGTCTCGGTCTGCCATGCCCCTGGTGGCTTACCGCCAAGGGCGATTTTAAATGCTTCTTCATAGGTTTTTGCAATTTCAAACTCTCGCTCGCCGTCATTGCCCGGGTTTAGATCGGCGTTTGCCGCTTCAAATTCGTTCGAGTACAGAAACATTATCCTTGCTGTTTGATTGCCATGGCAAACCCAATATCCGATTTGGCAAATTTCATCCTGGTGTTTTTTCTTTTTTTTCATTTTCAATCCTTTTCCTTTTCTTCTTCCTTTCTTCCAGCCATTTAAGGATTTGTGACGGTGCCGCCACCACACGGCATTTAATGCAAATACAAAATTCGAAATACCATTGCCCTTAACCTGAGATGGCCTTTTAGGCAGCGGTTTTCTGCTAATTTCTGCAAACCAATTTTAATTTCGGGATCGTCCCTGTTTGCGTATAGCCGCATGTAAGCGGATGCTGTCACCTGGCTAAAAGGCAAGTTTTCTTTAACCCATGTTAACCATTGGCCGTGCTTCATTGCTGATTTTTTCCGCGTCAAGATTTCTCCTATTTCCAAGGCTTTTTTGAACATTCCTTCCCCTGACCGCTTAATTTGCCCGTGGAGTTCTTTGATTCTTTCAACTTCTGCGTCCGCCGTAATATCTTCTGTTTTCATCGTTCTTTTTCTCCTTGCCTTTTTTTTGGCTAACGGTGCGCCAAACCTTATAATGTCTTCAACCCCAGCCGGTTTCGGCCTTATAATGGGCCCAACAACTTTCGCCCTTATAATGGGCCCAACAACTTTCGCCCTTATAATGTGTATAGCTTGTGGCGGTTTCTTTTTTTTCTCCTGTTTCATCGCTTTCTCCCCCTTTTTTTATTATTTCTACATTTTAATGCGGAACCGTCACGAATCCTTAAATGGTTGGAAGAATATGCGGTTTATCGCTTTATAAATATGCGACTCGCCTCGGCTTCACGTTTCTTTGATTATGAAGGGTTAAAAACATATAAAGAAAATCACAAACCTTTCGTGTTCGCTCCGGTTTGATATCCCCGAAGGTAGAAAATAGAAAAAAAGGGGGGCGCTATTCCGCTCGGATGCGCTCGCGATGCACGTGCCCCCCCGGCAAATGTTTTTCACTGATCAGTCTTGAATTTGTCCTTCAAGACAACATTCTCGTCATAATCGTCACCGTCGCAACCCGCACCAAAACCAACAAGCCTTTCGCCCGTACGGTCGCAGAAGTATATCCCTTCCTCATCGTTTATGACGGTTTCGGTTAATATAACATCTTTCTCCGTAACCTGCTCCAGTTCTGCGTCTGTGATACAGGTTGTGCAAATTATTTCATTACCGACGTAATAGCCCGCGATCTCGTCTGTTTTGAAGTATGCCATTTTTTAATCACCTCCTTTCTTGTTTGAGTTGTCGCCCGTTTACCCCTGCCTGTTTTAGTTTCTTTTTCAAACCATTGTGATCACCCCTTTTTCCAATAAAAAACCGCAAACCGGATTGACCGGCTATGCGGCTTTTTGTATGACACCGCTGACCTTAAATGGTACTGATTTTATAAAGTAGTCGCTTGTGATACTGTACTATTGCGAGCCCTTAATAACGCAGCAGGTGGAAGCTTCCGGCTCGCCCAAAGGGTGAAAATTAATGAGATAAAATCGACTACCTTCCTTTTTACCCCGTTAGAGAACATCGTTCTCTAACGGGGTTTACTTTTTAGATACTTGGTATTACATCTCAGATTTAGGCAAACTCTTTCTATTTGAGGTTTTTCTAAATCCTCATTAATTTTCATGCAAGATTCAGGTAATACCGCTCCTCTATTTTTTGCTCCATTTATGGTATAATTTTTATTTAAAAACTACGCTTTTGCCGAGACTTCGCTCGGAAAAAGTGGTCCCTTCGGGACAGTTGAAATAAGAACCCAGTTGTAAGTGATCTAAAGTGCCTAAAGTTAAGGTATCGCTTCGCTCTTTCATTTTAAAAATAGACCAAATTGCTTAACTTTACCCCGTAGTTTCATAAGTCACATAGCAAAATGGCTTGTACGCTTGATTTATCAGTAACAGACAACTGTGCCTTTTGGATTGTTTTAAAACAACGGGGTTTAGTTCACTT
>JAFDFZ010000255.1 GCA_019309565.1 Deltaproteobacteria bacterium | reverse complement strand
ACCAGCGTGATAGGAAAGGATCTCGCCCATGAAGCGCTCACCACCTCTATCCAGGAAGCCATCCGGCTTAACGCAGCCGCTGTGGGCATGTCCATCTTCATCGGAAGCGATTATGAATACGATAATCTTGTAAACCTGGGAAAACTTGTGGACGAATGCGAAACTTACGGCATACCGGTAATGGCGGTAACCGCTGTGGGAAGGGAACTGGAGAAAAGAGACGCCAGATACCTGGGGTTGTGTTGCAGAATTGCCGCTGAATTCGGCGCCAAGGTGGTAAAGACATACTGGTGTGAAGAGTTTGACAGGGTGGTAAACGGATGCCCGGTGCCCATTGTGATGGCGGGGGGTCCCAAATGCGAAACCGAGAAAGAAGTATTTGAATTTGTCCATGACGGCCTTCAAAGAGGTGCGGTCGGGGTAAACCTGGGCAGGAATATTTGGCAGCACGATTATCCGGTTGCCATGGCGAGCGCACTGCGGGCCATTATTCATGAAAATGCATCGGTCAATCAAGCCGTCGGCATTTTTGAAGAGCAAAAGAAAAAGGCGTGAAAGCAAGCGCATGAAAAACCGCTTCAACGAAAAAGACGCAAACGCATTTGTGCAGAAATTAAGCCGCTATCCCCGCGAACTTGCCTTAAGGATCTACACCTCCCGGTTGATCGGTATGGAACGTAGCCTTGTTCTTCACGGGGGCGGGAATACCTCCGTAAAATGCAAATTGAAAAATATTGTGGGCGAACAGGAGCATATCATGTTCGTAAAGGGAAGCGGATTCGACCTTGCGACCATCGAGCCGGAAGGGTTTGTGGGGTTACGATTAGAGCCCTTAAGGAAGCTTAGGCAGCTTGATGCTCTTTGCGATGTGGAGATGGAAAATCAGCTTTCCATTCATCGAATGAGAAGCAGCTCGGCTAATCCTTCCGTTGAGGCGCTATTGCATGCATTTCTTCCTCATAAATATATCGATCATACACATGCCGATTCGATTCTTGTTTTGACCAATCAGAAACACGGCGAGCAACTGATACGATCAGTATTCGGACCCGGCGTAACGGTGCTGCCCTATACCATGTCCGGATTCCCCCTGGCGAAACAGGTGTTTGCGGCCTGGAAGGAAAACGCTGATGCCGAGGCCATCGTAATCCTGCACCACGGGATTTTCACGTTTGCCGAGACCGCACGGCAATCTTATGAACGGATGATCGATTATGTCAGCCGGGCCGAAGCGTATATCAAAGAGAAGCTTTCTGGAAGATCCCTTATACGATTAAGCCCGGATCTTATGCCCTCGAAACCCGATGAACTTTCCATTGCCCGGGCCGTTCAGGCTATCCGGGGGGCCTGCGCCCGGCCGCTTTCGGGAGGCAGGTACCAGCGGCTTGTTGCCGATGTGCGAACCGCTTCTGATCTCATGCAAGCTTCTGTTTCCGAAGATGTCGAAGCCCTCTGTCTTTCGGGCGTTCTGACACCGGATCATGTGATTCGAACCAAACATCAAATGGCGTTCATCCGGGAAATTCCCGAGCAGGATGACAGGCTTAAAGAAACGGTCCGGGAGTCTGTTGAACGGTTTCGAGCCGATTATTTACGGTATTGCGAAATGCATTCGAGGTCCAAAGAATACCGTGTAGACGAATCGAACCCTTACCCTGTGCTGTTTCTGGTCTCAGCTCTGGGGCTGGTCTCACTTGGCACAACGCCAGGGGCAGCCAAAATCGCAGCTGATATTGGTGAGCAGACCATAAGGGCAAAGCTTCGATCTTTTGCGCTTGGTGAATATGAACCCATCTCCGAGCACCATGTTTTTGATATGGAGTTCTGGGGCCTTCAGCAAAAAAAGCTGGATCGTTCGGACCCCTTACCCCTTCAGGGACAAATTGCCCTTGTAACTGGGGCCGCAGGCGCCATCGGTTTTGCAATTGCCGATCGATTATTGGCCGCCGGTGCGGTTGTGGCCATCTGCGATATCGATGCCATGCGGCTTGAGAAAGTCGCCGCTCTGTTGAAAGAAGACCACGGTTCAGAGCGTGTCATGTCCATAGTGGTTGACGTGACGGATCTCGATTCTGTTAAAAACGCATATACAATGATCAGCAATAGGTTTGGCGGTATAGACATCGTGGTGCCCAATGCAGGCATAGCCCATGTAGCACGGATTGAAGACCTTGATCCCGATAAGCTGGACAGGGTTCTGGCCGTCAATTTGAAAGGAACCTTTAACACGATTAAGGCAGCGGTACCGATATTCAGACGACAGGGAAGCGGAGGCAACATTGTTGTTATAAGCTCAAAAAATGTGTTCGATCCGGGCGCAGCGTTCGGCGCCTACAGTGCTTCCAAGGCAGGCGCACATCAGATTTCAAAGATAGCCGCTATTGAACTGGCGGAGCTTGGGGTTCGGGTCAACATGATCAATCCCGATGCGGTTTTCGGGGATGAAAGGGTTTCCTCCAGGCTCTGGGATGAGATCGGGCCGGATCGTATGAAATCAAGAGGGCTTGATGCGGCCGGGTTAAGAGATTACTACCGCAAGCGAAGCCTGTTGAAGGTTTCTGTTGTTGGAGAGCATGTCGGCAATGCGGTGGTTTTCTTTGCAAGCGAGCTTACTCCCACAACCGGCGCCTCTCTGCCGGTTGATGCCGGAAACCCGGCTGCATTTCCGAGGTGATCCCATAGACACAGGGAACGAACTCCACCCGACACTAATCCTCGTATGAAACATGCCAAGATTGAGT
>JAFDFZ010000100.1 GCA_019309565.1 Deltaproteobacteria bacterium | reverse complement strand
AATGAAATAACCGCCGCCTTCTTTCTTGGCCACGCGTCGAATATCGAAACCCAGAAAGCCAAACGACTCCCCGGAAAGGATGTTGACAATCTTGGTCTTCTCCCAATTGATACTGACCCTAAGCGGGGCCAGATCTTCCTCCAGGCGCGATAACGCTCTTTCTGCCCAACCCCGTTTGCTGCGGTGACCACTTACTGTGATCACAATATCATCGGCAAATCGATGATAATTGCCCGCTTCATAAGGCCCCTGGGCGGTCTTGCAACGGATCTCATCGAACGCCCAATCGACCTCATTTAGATAAATATTTGCAGCCAAGGGGCTGATAACTCCATTGCGCGCCGCAACTCCCGTCTGGAAAGATTTGCTCATGTGTTCTGATTCGTTCTCCCATGCAATCAGCCCGCAAGCCTGTGAGCCGGCAAGGCCCAATGCGTACTGGGCTTGTGCCTTGTTGAGTTTCAACACATGCCCTGCCGCCACGGCAGCGCAGAAACATCCGGCAATCGAAGTGGGATGAAAAGCGCGGCCGTAAACCCGGGCATTGTCCAGGGCTATCCCGATACGGCATTCGATATCAAAGCCTAAGACCACGGCTGAAAGCAGATTCTTTCCACTGCCGGCTTGATCCTCCGTCACCGCCAGGGCGGCCGGTACCAGGACCGCGGCCGTATGGGTGTTGGCCCTGCTGTGCACTTCATCCAGCTCGATGATGTCGTGCGCCGTCGTGCCGTTTACCAGTGCCGCAGTGATGGGGTCGGTTTTCGTATTTGTGCCGATCAGGGTACTCCGGCCATGACGGCCAAACCGGGATCCGAATCGCAGTATCCGCTCGCTGGCTCCCTTTGATATGGAGGCTCTAATCATTACCCCCAGCGTATCTAAAATAACGGTTTTGCATCGCATAACCACTTCCTGTGGAATATCTTCGAAACAAAAGCCTGATACGTAGGATGCAATGATCTCGGTTGCGTTCACGGCTCGATCTCCCATTTCAAATATTTAACTTTCCCTTCTCTTCTTTATTTCAATGATACCGTTGGCAGCATCGACCACAACGAAATCTCCTGTTTCGATCCACTTAAAAGGATCTTTTTCCAGCCTGCACATAAACGGTATGTTGGCGACGATGGCGCCCTGAACCTCCGTAAATCCTGGGCGTTCAAGATTGATAATGGCCGCAGGCGCATTTTTTTCATTGGCCAGGCCTACTAAAAACCGCCAATTTCCCGAAGAGCCCTTAGCACATGGATAGACAAGCACTTTATCCACGATGCACTGCCCTTTACCTTCCCCGTTGGTGATGCTCCCCGTGTTGATATCCAGCTCTCCCAAGAAAGAAAGGGGCTCTTTCAGCACCAGTGCAGTACCCTGTGCCTTAATTCTGACCAATCAAC
Organism: Deltaproteobacteria bacterium; assembly: GCA_019309565.1. GTDB lineage: Bacteria > Desulfobacterota > Desulfobacteria > Desulfobacterales > SURF-15 > JAFDFZ01. The sequence goes on along the minus strand of JAFDFZ010000100.1, from coordinate 23,051 downwards.
CTGTCAATGCGGATCATTAGGAATCTTCATCGTCCCTTTTCGCGTATAAGCTTATTGGCAGCAGAGATATCAGCCAAGTTCTCACCCTGCCGCAGCCTTTCTATTACGGTCTTTTCTCTTTCCTGGCGCCTTAAGGCTTCCTCCATAACACTTTTAACATCTTTCGGGGAAAGAACCAGCACGCCGTTTGCATCGGCACACACAAGATCCCCTGGATGCACAACTACCCCGCCGCACTGTACCGGGGTGTTTATCTCACCCCCAAGCCCCAGAATTTTCGTCGTGATTGCCGAAGTACCAGTACAGTAAACCGGAAATTTAAGTTCTATAATTTCAAGGAGATCCGTTGCAACTCCGTCGATGACCGCTCCTGCAATTTTGCGCAAATGAGCTGCCATGGTCACCACCCCGCCCCAGCAGGCATGCATGGTATCTCCACAGCGGTCCACGACAATAACATCCCCCGGCTGTGCGACCTCAAGGACCTTGTGCACCATGGTCGAATCATTGGCAGGGGTTTTTACGGTAACAGCGGGACCCACCATGGCAGCTTCCGGAAAAAGCGGTCTTATGCGAGGGCTCATAAATCCATCGTGCCGGAAATGACCCACCGTTGGGGGTTCGACTGCTTTAAACTTTTCGATCAGCTCATGGTTGAAGGGATTGACTCTTTCCTTTACGATCATCTTCCATATCCTTTCTTATGGCTGATGCAACCATTAATGGAGCACCAGAAGTGACAAATCAAGAGGTGCAACGTGCTCGCAGGCTCTTGGGCGTTTCAGTAAATTCCATCTCGTCGATGAGTAAGCGAGGGTAGATTGGTTCTAACTTTATTTAAGTACTGCAAATCAATTTCAGAAACGACAGCCGACTCAAAATTGGGGGCCCGCGCAAGCACCGTTCCCCATGGATCTACTATCATGCTGTTTCCATAGCACTCACGGTTTACAGGATGAGAACCCACCTGGGCTGCAGCGATAACATAGCTTAAGTTTTCGATGGCTCGGGCTCGGATCAGCACCTCCCAGTGAGCCAGCCCCGTATGAAGGGTGAAGGCAGCAGGTATGGAAATGATCTGGGCTCCGCGGCGGACAAGCTCGCAATACAATTCGGGAAACCTCATGTCATAACAAACGCTAAGCCCAACGGTTCCAAAATCCGTCTCTGAAATGACGATCTCATCACCAGGAACTACAGTGGCCGATTCTTGATATGGAGGCTGACCTTCCACCACAACATCAAAAAGGTGGATTTTACGGTAACGGGCGATGATATTTCCCTCCGGGTTTATGAACACACTGGTATTGTAAACTTTCCCCGGTTCAGGAGCTGTTTCCAGAATACTGCCCGCGATGATAAACATCCGGTGCTGTATGGCCTTTGCCATCATACGCTCAATGGTAGGACCTGGAATTTGCTCTGCTTCAGAGGGACGTTGCTCCCCCGGACCCAAAAAATTGAACATCTCCGGCAGCACCGCAAGCTTTGCCCCCCTTTGGGCGGCGACATCGATCAGGCTTTCTGCCGATCGGACGTTTTTTTCCTTATCGTCCTGTGAGTTCATTTGTATGGCTGCAACTAACATTATTTATCTCCTTTATTTAACCTTGCTTCGCTATTTGCTTATCTGATTTTCCCTTTCAACATACATCCCGATAATACCTTGAATACGGGATAAAACGGCCAGCGTACAGCCCAGCAGCAAAGGCATCGTGTACCAGTATGCCTTTATGGGAAGATTGATCAACGAGGATTGATACTGCTCCATTAAAATCACCAAAATGGTGTTTTTTATGAAAACGGCCAAAATAATTGCAAGAAAGATTTCTACGGTTAAATCCGTAATCATCTTTATCCGTGGGGTGAAAAACCGATTGTAAAAATATGCGACTTCCATGTTCTGCCTGCGATGAAGATAGACCCCCATTCCTAAAAAAATCAACCAGTTTGAACACAGGATCACCATACCGGGCACCCACACGAAAGAGCGGTTAAGTACAAATCTTGAAAAAATTTCCATCGCCCCGAGAAACAACATGGCAACAAGTGCGATAAAAGAAGCGGCCCAGAAGATTCGATCAAGAATATCGGCTAAATAACTCACCAGTTCATGTGTTTTTCTCATCGCATTATTTTCCCATCAAAAGATTCGGCAACCACAGGGATATTGCCGGCACATAGGTAACGATAAGCAGTGCCAGCAGCAGCGCGCCCACAAGAGGATAAATCTTCCGTGTCACCTCGTCGTAGCGTACATCCGTAACACTTGTAATGATAAAAAGACCCATTCCCACAGGCGGTGTGCACATTCCGATCATGGCATTAAATACCGTGATTACACCGAAGTGTACCGGGTCTATCTGAAACGTCTCAAGCAGAGGCAAAAAAATGGGAAGGGTTATGATCAGCGTTGAAAGGCCATGCATGAAACAGCCCATTATCAGGTAAAACGCATTGATCATAAGCAAAAATACGTAAGGTTTCCCTGCGCTAATGGCCAGGACCCATTCCCCGATGGTTATGGGCACACGCTCTGCGGCGATGAGCCACCGCATCGCACCGGCCATGGCAATCAGAAACATGATCTGGGAAATAGGGATTAAGGATCCTTTAAGAGCATCTATCAATTTCCGGATGGTCAGCGTGCGGTATATGAACCCCACAATGATGGCGTACACCGATGCTAAAACACCGGCCTCGCTGGGGGTGACCACCCCCATCACAAATCCGCTCAGCAATACAAGCGGTGTCAGCAGGGCCCAGAAGCCGATGGCAAAGGTTCTTCCCACTTCCCTCAGCGGCGCCCGCGGCTCTGTGGGCAATTGAGCCCAGCCGATACCAACCAGGATTCGGGTCATGATCATCAACAATATACCGATCACAACCCCGGGCAAGGCCCCGGCCAGCAAAACCCGTCCCACCGACGCATCGGCAATGATGGCATAGATTACCATGGGAATGCTGGGTGGAATAATGGGACCGATCACGGCAGAGGAAATGGTGATAGCGGCACTGTATGCCTTTTCATAGCCTCTGTCGGTCATGGCCTTCATTTCGATAATGCCAAGGCCGGCGATGTCCGCAACACCGGCTCCGGACATGCCCGCGAAGATCATGCTGGCAAGCACGTTGACATGGGCCAGACCCCCTCGCCAGTGTCCTACCAGTGTCGCTGCAAAATCAAATATCCTGGTGGTAAGCCCCCCGGCGTTGGCAATATTTCCCACCAGGATGAAAAAGGGAACAGCCAGCAGTTCGGTGGCCTGTACGGCAGAGACGACCTGCGCCGGAATCATCTGCAGCGGATAATCCACCAGCATCAGCCCCACAAGGGCTGCAGCGCCCATGGAAAGACCAATGGGCGCACGGAGAATCATAAGAAAAAGGAAAAATCCCAATGTGAAAAAACCGATCACCGCAAGTTCCTTTGCTTGCAAAGAATCCGGGCCCACAGCTTTAAGGGTGGGCCCGGATTTATTAATTTTCTACTCGAAGCTTCTTATTCTGTCCAGGATACCGGCGGGAATTTTGCCCTCTTTTTCCGCCCGTTCATAGAAGGGTTCAAGTTTTTTTCGGAAAGGCTCCATGTTGGTTCTAATAAAGACGGCATTGTCTTTTTCGATGAAGTTTCTAATGACTTTCTCTGCTGCATCACCGATGAGCTCGTTGCTCTTTAACCCGGCTTCATTGCAGGCATCGATCAGTGCCTTCTGATGCTCCGGGCTGAGTTTGTTGAATTTTTTGGCGTTGGTGGGGAAAACAATGGTTTGGGGATACTCATCTGTTCGGGTGACATACTTGGCGGGTTCGGTAAATTTCATTGAGTGTACCAGCGAGATGGGTGAGGTGACCATTTCCACGATGCCCTGTTTCAGAGCCAGGTAAGTTTCAGTCCATGGAAGCACGGTGGGTCGGGCGCCCAGTTCGGTCCAGACCTGAACGATAAACTGGTTTGGAAACATACGCATTTTGATACCCTGCAAATCCTCTAACCGCATGATGGGCCTTGTGGCACAGAGCACCCGGTAGGGTCCTCGCATCCAGGTATGCTGGGTGTCGATAAGCTTAATTCCGTGTTTTTCAGCCAGTTCCCTCTCAAGACCTTGCATGTATTCAGATCTCATGAACCTTAAAAACTGTTCTCTATCCCGATATACGAAAGGTGGTGTAAAGTACTCATATTCCGGAATGAACATCTTAAGGTAGCTCATCCCCTCGGCGTAGATGTCGATGGCCCCCATCTGCACTCCTTTTAAGGAGACTTCGGTGGTTCCCAGTTGCTCAGAGGGGTACACATTTACGATAAGCGTTCCGTTTGTTTTTTTCTTGACCAGCTCGGCAAAATACAGAAAGGCCTGTCCTTCAGGACTCTTAAACGGCATTTTAGTTGCCATCTTCAGCGTGACAGGCTTGGCAGCAACATGGGAAACGGCGGTTGCGACCATAAACATGCAGGCCAGCATCACGAAGGTGAAAATTTTAACGACACATGGTTTTTTCATGGCAAACCTCCTTGAACAAATTTAAAAGTTAATAAAAAAGCGTTTTTTGCGGTTTATGGAAAAGAATTTATGCTTCTTCGGGAATAGAAAATGTAAAATATTCTATAGGACGAGACAGGCTCTTTTGTCAATTTGAATTTAACTCAAATCGGGCCAGTGCTCTGTTTGATAGATGTGACGCTGGTACGCTTCAGCTACTCGCAAAACCGTTGCCTCATCAAAAGCCTTACCGGCAACCTGCATTCCTATGGGAAGCCCGGATTCGGTCAACCCCACGGGTACCGAGACAGAGGGCAGTCCCGCAAGATTGAATATCCGGGTACAACGGGTCAATGCCACTCCCACGGGAATATCTGCTTCATCCACCCGAACCGTATTATCACTAAGCCGCGGAGCTGCAATGCTAACTCCGGGGGTTATAAGCACATCCACCCGGGAGAAAGCCTCGGCAAAATTCCTTTGAACTTTACGCCGGATTCGCTGGGCCTTAAGGTAGCTGGCGGCAAGATGCAGCGCCCCCAGATCCAGTCGCTCTCTAACATCTTTTCCGATCTCATCAGGGCGTGTTCTGTGAAATTTTTCAAGGCATGCAGCCGCCTCGGCAGACAGGATCATCAGGGTGGCTGCGGCGGCTGTTTCGAGATCCGGGATATGAATCGGCATTACCGTTGCCCCAAGCTCTCGTATCCTATCTATTGCAGCCTCAACACCGGCCTTTACCTCCGGATCGATGGCATCGAAATAAAAAGTGTCCGGAACCCCCACCCGAACACCTCGAATATCACCGGTCAGCCCGGCGGCATAATCTCCAACACGCACACTCTGTGAGCATGGATCTTTTGGATCATATCCGGCCAGGCATTCAAGAGCGATGGCGGTATCTGCCACGGTTCGCGTCATGGGGCCGGGGTGATCCAGAGACCAGCAAAGCGGATAAACACCATGTTTGCTTATACGGCCGAAAGTGGGTTTGATAGCCGCAATACCGCACAAAGCTGCAGGAATGCGGATCGAGCCCCCCGTATCGGTTCCAAGTGCCAGCAATGCGCAGCCGGTTGCGACAGCCACAGCAGACCCCCCACTGGAGCCTCCTGATACGCAGTCAGAATTCCAGGGATTGCGCACATTTCCGTAGTGAGGATTTAGGTTTGTTGTTCCGAATGCAAACTCGTGCATGTTGGCCTTTCCGATGAGAATGGCTCCGGCATCAACAAGACGGGAAATAACCGTTGCATCTTCATTGGGAACAAAATCAGCCAATATTCGAGTTCCGCAGGTGGTTTTCACCCCTGCTGTAAAAAACAGATCTTTGGCCGCAAAGGGAATACCATGTAGCGGTCCCCTGTACCGTCCCTTTGTGATCTCATCTTCAGCCTTTTTTGCAGCCTGCCTGGCCTGCTCATCCAGTATCGTTATAAAAGGGTTCAGTTTTTCCTGTGCCTGCTCAATACGATTAAGGAATATGTCGATGACCTCAACGGGGGAGATTTCCTTTTTCTGGATGTGCTGAGATAACCGGGTAATGGTTGTAGTGTTCAGATCTATGCTCGTCATGATTGGATTCTCCTGACTGTTTGTGATAAAAATGCCGCTAGCTCCCTGCTTGAACAGGCGGATGCTCAAGAAAATCAGCTTCTTGGATCGAAAACCGTTGCCGGCCCCTCATCCAGTGGATCAAGATAACCGGCTGCATCCACTTTGCCTGCCAGGTCGTCGGCCGCATTTTCCAGTTTGATCTTCTCTTCCTCGGCTATGGCAAGCCCCACAATTCGAAGGGTAAAACGTTGTGATGAATCTTGGTTTTTTTCAGATGCCATATTATTTCTCCTCTTTTTTTGGTTCAGCACTTCACGCTCCGGGCTCAATACCTCAAACACCATAAACCAAGATCGAGAATCTTTACAACTTTTTTTAAGCCAGGTTGAAGTTACCCTGATCACAAAGCCCAACGGGATGTTGTTGTTTATCGATCAACAGAAAGCGCAATGAATATCGAGGCACGGAAGGCGCCATAGGCTTTGAGATAGTCATCCTGAACAAATCTTATGGTCTTGGCGTCGATCCTCTCGGCAGAGGGCATAAATTCTACTGCATCTGCCATCTGTTCACTGACATACCGAACATTAAATTCCACCGGTGGTTTAAACGCAAACGGCTGTATGGAGTTGCGCTTTTTCAAGGCATTAACAACACCATTTGTGATCATTTGCCTTGCTTTTGAGGGGTGCAGGCATTTTGCCGCAGTCCTGGATATGGCTTCCTTTACGGCAATGGCCTCGATTTCCGGGTTCAGCGCTTTCGCCTCTCGGGTTACTGCAAGATCTCCGCTTACAAAGATAAGTGGCACATGATAGTAACCGGCGATACCCGCGTTCATGGCTGTCTCCCCAACTTCCATTTCGTTGATTTTAAGCCTTTCGATGGCCTTTCCTGAAAATGTGTGAGAGAGGATTCCGTGCAGAGTTCCCCTCATGGAATGATATCCGATAAATATCGCCGCATCGAAGCTGGAATCGATGCCTGACATCTGAGACAGCGGTTTTGGCGTACCTCTTACCAGAACCGCGGGATCGTTCAAAGCCTCGGGCTCGATGTTTGTCATGCTACCGTGTCCATCCGCAACGACAATTTCGGTGGTTTTATCAAAGGCCAGAACCCCTTCGATGGCGGCATTGACATCCGCAACCATCAAAGCCCTGCCTCTTTTATACTCGCTGTGCTCCCTGTTTGTTTCACTGGCATCGACAATACCCGAAATGCCCTCCATATCTGCAGAAATAAATACCTTCATCCCCTTGCACTCCAATCTGTGTTTGTCGTCCAGGTTTCATAACACATGTTTTCGACCGCACCCTTCAGCTTCAAGTCTGTTTGGATGCTACATCTTTCCATCACCATCTTCACCAACCGAAGGCCTTTTGTACTTCGGTTTGCCGTAAAGATTAAGGTTTTGGGCACATAATATCTCTTTGCCCTCGTGAAGCGCCTTATGGCAGGTATTACAGTAGTTGCAATGGACGATTTGTCCCTCCCTGGCATCTTTGACCTTTTCTGCCCAGTACGGATCACACAGCAACTGGCGGCCTAAAGCGATCATGTCACATTTGCCTTCTGTCATCGCCTCTGAAGCAACAGCCGGAGCATCAAGCTTTCCAACCGCAACAACGGGAATACCAACCGCCTGCTTGATTGCTTTGGCATAATCAAGAAACGGCCCGGAAGGGGTGTCCCTGCAAGGTCCTGAGCCCACGGGAATCGTCAATCCGGTCTTGACCTTGCTGTCTATAAATTGTTCGGATGACAGTTGAGGCCAAAGACCAACCACGGGAATCGTCAATCCGGTCTTGACCTTGCTGTCTATCGCAATGGTATATGCGGAGACATGAATGGCATCGGCACCCGCCTCTGACAGCATCGCTGCGGCCTGGGCACTTTCTTCTACGCTCAGCCCGGGGTTAAGGGCTTCGCATCCATTGATTCTAACCCAGAGCAAAAAATCGCTTCCAACCGACTCTTTAATGTCCTCTATTATCTCCCGGACAAGACGGGTACGGCTTGTAATATCGCCTCCATAGGCATCGTCGCGTCTATTTGTATAAGGAGATATAAACGCACTTAGCAGGTAGAGATGAGCTGCATGCAGTTCAACGCCGTTAAACCCTGCCTGAAACACTAGGCGGGCTGCGGCCGTAAAGTCTTTTCTAATTTGATCAAGCTCCATGATAGATAGCTGCCGGGGCATATCCCCCTGCCGTATCTGTACAGAAGAGGCCGAAACCGGCTGCAATCCAAGCTCTGTTTTGATTTTAGGACCTGCATGATGTAGCTGTATCAGCGCCACGGCACCTTCTTGCCGTATGGCGCTCGCTAGCCGGGATAGACCGGGTATTAACCGTTTATCATAAACCCCCACCTGTCTTTCAAAAGCCCGCACCGATGGGTGAATGACAGCCGCTTCCACAATTACTGTTCCAACCCCGCCCCGGGCCCGTTCAGCATAGTAGCTCACCTGGCGATCCGTAATCTCATTATCAGCGGTTGCAAAATTGGTGACCATAGGAGCCATGACCACACGGTTTCTGAAAGTGACATTTGAGGATCTTAATTCTTCAAACAGGCTTAGCCTTGACTGGTTGATGGCATCTGAATTCATAGTTTTTCCTTTTAAGCGCTTAGAAACTATTTTTTATCTTTTGTGGCAAAACTTTTTCCATTGCCACGATGACACAAAGGCCCAAAGAAAGAATCTTAATGATATCCTTCTCCATACCAATGTGCGAGAGAATATTTCCTTTTTTTGCCTTCGACCAGAATGTCGTGTTCTGCCATAGGCTTGCCTTTTAACCGATAATTGAAGACCCCGCAGCCCCGATAAGCGGGATCTTCGCTACGCTTCGACAAGCTGCGGGGAATGCGCTCGCCCTGTTGAATCCCCGAAGGGCTGCGCAAAACGCAATTCAATAGGGCTCGCTGTTTCGGTTCAAACGCTTGGGGGTTTAAGATGAAGCCAGCATCGAACCAGATGCTTTTCCCCGGATGCATTATCCACAGGAGCAAGGGGCGGCTCCCATTTACGGCAAGGCTCATGCACATACGCGCATCGGTCGTTGAATCTGCAACCAACCGGTAACTCAAGCAGGCTTGGAACAATACCGGGTATTGTATTCAATCGCTGCCTTTTACTCCTCTTGCGACCCGCCCGGGGAATCGATGTCAACAGTCCTGCTGTATACGGGTGCAAGGGTTTGGCGAACAGCGTTCGCACATCGGCATTTTCAACCACCACACCCGCATACATAACCGACACGCTCTGGGCCATTTCAGCTATCACCCCCAGATTGTGGGTAATCAGGATGATGGATGTCCCCACCTCCTGCTTCAACTTGTTCATCAAGTCAAGGATCTGAGCCTGGATGGTCACATCAAGTGCGGTGGTCGGCTCATCTGCGAGCATCAGCCTGGGGTTGCAGCTAAGCGCCATGGCGATCATCACCCGTTGTCGCATCCCCCCGCTTAGGTGATGGGGATAATCCTTGACCCGTCTCTCAGGTGAAGAGATCCCTACCAGTTTCAACATTTCGACGGTTTTGTCCATCACTTCCTTTTTTGTTGCTCTGCGGTGAAGCCTGATGGCTTCTGCAATCTGATTGCCGATCCGGAACACGGGGTTCAGCGATGTCATGGGCTCCTGAAAAATCATGGAAATTTCATTGCCTCGAATCCGCCTCATATCCTGCTCGGCCAGAGTGTTTAAATCTCCTCGATCGGCAAAGCAGATCTCACCGCCAACGATCTTCCCGGGAGGCCATGGTATAAGCTGCATAATGGAAAGGGCCGTGACACTCTTCCCGCAGCCCGATTCCCCGACAATGCCCAAGGTTTCCCCGTGATGGACCACAATCGAGACATCGTCAACAGCACGGACAACGCCTTCATCGGTGAAGAAATACGTCTTAAGATTCTTTACATGAAGCAGAACATGGTTGCTTTTTGAATGATTCATGGCGCTATTTGCGGAAACCCTTACAGAACACCTAAATACAGTTATGAATGAACTACCGCTACGGCTCAAGATAGAATGGTTCCATTTTATTCCGGTATTTTTCCATCAACTCCGTGTTCCAACCAATCGGAGGGCTGGCATCTTCCGGAAGAAACGACCGATACGGCCGTTCTTTCTTTAGGGTCTCGAATTCTGCTCGGATCTTTGTCAACAGCTCGGGCCGGGTCATCAGGTCGTAGGCTGTGAAAACCGCTACCTTGGCACCTGCCGTAATCCCCTTGTGAGCAAAAGAGGTTCTGGCGCTTGAGGTTACGGTCCAGTGATGAGAAGGTGAGCCGGGCACCTTGGCTGGATATCGTATGGTGGCGGTTGGAGCGATAAGGGTTACATCCCCCACATCACTTGAGCCGGCCCGGAAGGGTCTTGATTCGGGGGAGCCCAGTTTCATTTCATATTCAAGTCCCTTTACAGGATACCCATTTTGTTCCTGCATTTCTTTTGCAAACGCCTCTTCTTGTTCGGTATATTTCGGCTTTCCAATAGCCTTAATGTTTTCATAGATAAGCTCTGCCAGGGCTTTATTGCCAAACCTCTGATGGATCGCCGTTAAGAATTTCACGTCCCAGGTGGTCTGCGTCATAAGCGCAGCTCCCTTTGCACAGTCCATCACCCACCGATAATTGCCTTCCAGGTTCTCGTCCAGATCCCGTATGAAATACCACGTGCTGGCCCGATCCGGTACCACGTTTGGAGCCTCTCCCCCTTCAAGTGTGATCCAGTGGATTCGATGCGTCACGGGAAGATGTTCCCTCATCCTTTCGGTTCCTGCATGCATGAGTTCTACCGCATCGGTTGCACTTCTTCCCTTCCAGGGCGTGCTGCCTGAATGGGCGGTTTGCCCCTTGAAATGTACCACAAAAGAATAAAGCCCCGCACCCTCCATGCCGTAAGCCACTGAAAATTCATCCCACGCATGGCAGTCGATTACAGCTTCAACATCCTTAAACAGCCCAGCGCGAACCATGTAAGGACGACTGACCAGCATCTCTTCAGCAGGGGAGCCAAAAAACTTAAGCGTTCCGTTAAGCCCTTCCTTCAGCATGACCTGCTGCAGAGATATTACCGCAAGAAGCTGCATGGCTGCCATGGTGTTGTGACCGCAGCCATGCCCAGGAGCCCCCGGTACCACGGGATTATGCTTGACATGGCCTGCCTTCTGAGAAAGCATGGGAAGCGCGTCGTACTCAGCCAAAAAGCCAATGACCGGCCCACCGGTTCCATGGCTGAAGGTGGCCACAAAAGCGGTGGGCATTCCTGCAACCCCGCGATCCACCGTAAATCCAGCGCCTTCAAGCGTATCTGCCAGAAGCTTCGAAGACCTGTATTCTTCCAATCCCAGTTCTGCATAACTCCATATGGCATCTGAGATCTTCCAGCACATTTCCTGTTTTGACTCGATAATACGGGCTATCTCCAGCTTTTCTGAACTTAAATTAGGCATGTACACCTCCTTTTCATTTGCTCTGAGCCATGTTGTTTTAACAGGGCCTGCGATTCTTTTAAGATAAAAAAATTTGCGTATGAAAATCAAGCTCCATTGACTTTAAAAAAAATCATCCAAAACCAATAAAAATTGATATTCAATCATTTTGAAGAAATTAATCTCTGATAGAAGAGTTTTTAATAAATGGATCAAATTACAAGCGTAATTTCGAACAACCGTGCAAACTCGACGTATAGTTGAAAATAAACTGCTTAAGCTGCCTATCGTTATCTGGAAAAATTGTCAAACAGGCTGTAATTTTTTCAGCAATTGTCGATGAAATTTGTGACATGAGCCGAATGATTGTATTGTTCAATTTATCTGGCAAGTTTTCCCATTTACTTTTTTTTCCTCATGATCTAAGAGTTTAAACAGGTACCATGCTGTACAATGGTTTTATCTGTATGCTTTTTGCCATAGCCGGATCGATAAACAGTCGGGTTATCATCATATGAGACTGCTCATTTTCCTGCTGGTGTTCATCAGCATATACAGCTTGCTTCACTTCTACGGATTGGTGAAAGTCCTCCGTGCCCATGTGCTAAATACTTCAGGCCTCGTTGCCCTGATCATTTTCATGCTGATCATGATTTTCGCTCCGATTCTTGTCAGACTCTTAGAAACAGCTAATTTTGATAAAACAGCCCGAATGCTTGCCTATATCGGTTATTGTTGGATGGGGGTTTTGTTTTTGTTTGTATGCACAGCCCTTGTACTGGACATTTACCGAATACTGTTGACCACAGGAACGTTGATCTTACCGTTTGATCTATCCAGAATGGCGCTTACTTCTCGACAGATATTTTTCGTATCCCTTGCGGTTTCAGCTACCGTCGCAATTTACGGATCGTTTGAGGCCAACCGCATACAAACCGAACACATCACCATCAAAACCCCCAAGATACCAAAAGAAGTCGGCCGGGTTCGAATCGTACAGATATCCGATGTCCATATCGGACTGATCGTTGGAGAAAATCGGTTAGAAAAGATTCTTGACAGGGTCATCGCAGCAGAGCCGGACATCCTAATATCAACAGGTGATCTTGTCGACGGCCAGATGGATGATGTTTCGACGCTGACCGAGATGTTCCGGAAAATACCGGCCAAGATGGGAAAATACGCCATTACCGGAAACCACGAGTTTTACGCCGGACTCAAGCGAGCTCTTAAATTTACAAAAAATGCTGGCTTCACCATACTGCGCGGTGAAGCCCTGAGTATAAACGGTTTTTTAAATATCGCCGGTGTGGACGACATGGCAGGAAACAGCTACGGGTTGACCAGGAACATTTCTGAAAAGGCTCTTCTATCAGCACTTGACAGAGACAAATTCACTCTCTTTTTAAAGCGGCATGCTGGCTCTTGATAATAACGCCTTTCTTTATGTGAGCCGGGGCTGCGGAACCTGGGGTCCTCCCATCCGGTTTCTATCTCCTCCGGAGGTTACCATCATCGATCTTGTGGCTGCAGGGTGAAAACGAATCCTCTATTCGAGACATCGCAGATACCGGCTTAACCCGAACCGAACCATTTCCGGAACAGTGTTTTCAGCCGCCCGGAGGTCAAGAGATCAACCCAATCCTCTGAAGATGCTGCACGTTTTACTTTATCCTCAGGCCACCACTCAACCGGATGAAAACTACAGGGCAGGAGTCTTTCAAGTGCGGGAAGAAGATATTGTTCGACGATGGTCTTTTATTCACCTTTCACACGCAGGGTCCGAAAATGTTAACCCTAAAACGTCATTTGCAGGTTTCGTAAAGAATATTTGAAAAAGAAGCTTCCCGTGTGTTACGCAGACTTTATTACTAAGAACTCTGTAGAAGCAGAGCAGCCGAGCCATCAAGGCGGAATAATCTGTGGGTGCATCTGATGCCAGCCTGTAATGGACTGATACGCATTTGCTATGGCAATTACCGTATTCTCCTCATACGCCTTGCCCATAATTTGGATTCCTGTTGGAAGTCCTTTATCGGAAAATCCTGCTGGCACCGATATTGCCGGCAAACCTGCCCCGTTTCCAATGGCCCCCATGATATCTCTTGCACTGCCTCCTGGTGTACTCCGAAATTCCTCATCAAGAGGTGTTGCCGGTGTGGGCCGGCTGGGTCCCACCAGTGCGTCGAATGGCTGCATGATGCTATGCACCTCACGGGCCATAATCGCCCTGAGACGTAATGCCCGAATGTAATCTTGCGCAAGAATGGTTGCTCGGGCATAAGGAATGTATCGATCTTCTGGTGCGGTCAAGCCGGCAATCTTTCCGCTTTCGATAAAGTCCTCAAAGGCGCTGTAAGCCTCGGCAAAAAGAATGATTCGGGTGATTTCTTCGTAAGGGAGATCCGGCAGTTCAATGGTTTCAACTGTGGCCACCTCGCTTAACACGGTGATGGCCTGATAAAAGTTAGATTGCACTGCTTCATCTACATCATCGGCAACATCTTTTATGACTGCCAATCGGAAGGGGCGTTTTCTCTCATGTGGATTATAGCGATAAGGTCGTGTTGTTGTGGTCGGATCTTTGGGGTCTGGTCCAGCAATTGCCTCAAGTACCAGTCCGCAATCATCTGCCGTAAGACACAACGGTCCGAGTTTATCCAGGGTCCAGCACAGGGCCATTGCTCCGTGACGACTTACGCGACCATAGGTAGGTCGTAGGCCGCTCACGCCGCAATGATTGGCGGGGCCTAAGATGGAGCCCCAAGTCTCGGTACCGATGGCAAAAGGAACCAATCCGGCAGAGACCGAGGACCCCGAGCCGCTGGATGATCCTCCGCTCCACATGTTTAGATTCCAAGGTGTAATACCCGGACCCGTAAAGGATGCATATGGCTGCCTGTATCCCATACCTCCAGCAAGTTCCACCATGCTAAGTTTCGCCGCTAAAATGGCGCCAGCCGCTTCTAATTTCCGGATCACCGTAGCATCTTCATCAAGTATTTGATTACGGAAAGGTTCCGCTCCCCATGTGGTGGAAATATCTCCCGAAGTCGCTAACAAATCCTTTACCCCATAAGGAATACCGTGTAAAGGACCTCTATACCGGCCAGAGATTATTTCTTTTTCCGCCTGCCAAGCACTGTCCAGCGCACGGTCTCGGGTAATGGTTACCACGGCATTGAGCTTATCTCCTATGTTTTCCAGACGGCTCAGAAATACCTTGGTTAGTTTTACGGGAGAAACCTGCCCGGTTCTTAGAAGCTCTCCCAGCTCGCGAATCGACATATAAACATATGGGTCAGCCATAACATTAAGTTTCACCTTCATATGGGATAAACCGTGTAAATGGTTCATCGTTGTTTTTTAACTCAACCGCTCTAAGAGAGGCCGTCATTTTCTCTAAGCTGTCGGCTACTTTTTTCAGCTCTTTTAGTTCCTCAGGCTTCAAACGGTCTCCATATCGTTGTTTTATAAAATTAAATCTCCATTCCAGATCCTGCTTTACTTTATTTTTTTCGTTCATACTTGACACTCCTTGCCAACCGGTATTTTGACGGATATATCTTTAGAAGACAGTTTAAGGCAGAATGTTCTTTTTCAATCTTTTTTTAATTTTAACCCCTTAATTGTATAAATCACATGGTAGAATTGCCATTTTGCCCTTTCAGATGC
Organism: Deltaproteobacteria bacterium; assembly: GCA_019309565.1. Classification (GTDB taxonomy): domain Bacteria; phylum Desulfobacterota; class Desulfobacteria; order Desulfobacterales; family SURF-15; genus JAFDFZ01. The sequence goes on along the minus strand of JAFDFZ010000100.1, from coordinate 7,888 downwards.
GGCATTCGCCCTGGAGCCCATAGATCTTCTTGAACCACAATTAGCGAAACATAGTAATCATATAGCAAAATGGATCCGCATGCATGATTTATCAGTACCTGACGACTCTACCTTTTGAGTAGTTTTGCAATAAAAACGGGTTGATGTAAACTTAGTCTAAATAGAGTAGTAAATGAGTTTCAAGCTCCAAATTTGATTCACGGAAAATACCAGTGCTTTTTGATAAGATTCTAAATGAAGAAGATCTAACCTGATAGAAACTATAAATGAAGAAATCTGAAATGTCAAACCAAAGCGATTCAATTTAGCCATTGACACGATCATAAGGCCATGATAAACAAAATAAAATCTTAAATCTTGGAAGCAATTTTGCAACTGCCTCCCCCAAAGACACACTGAAAATAGCACTGTGGACTAGAATTGACACCCTTGACGCATGGAATTCAGCAATGCTCGTAGGGATGACTGTGCAAGAGCAGTTTTTTGATGGTCTCTATGTTCTTGACGAGAAAACTCTTCGACCGAAGCCGAATCTTGCGATCTCACATAAGCTAGTCAAAGATACGACATGGGAGTTTGTTCTTAGAAGAGGGGTAAAATTTAGCAATGGAGAGCCATTCGATGCAAACGTTGTGAAATACACATTGGAAAGGGTCTTAGATCCTAAAAGAAAGCTCTATGACAGGCCCACATGGGATAAAATCTTAGATCGTGTTGAAATTGTTGATGATTACACAGTAAGACTGATTACCAAGAAACCTTATCCGATTATGCTGGAGAAATTAGCATTCGACGCTTACATGGTACCACCAAAATATATTGAAAAAAAAGGAGACTCCAGTTTTGGGGAGCATCCTATTGGCACAGGCCCGTACAAGCTCATACAGTGGAAAAGAGGTGAAGAAATCCTGTTTGAGACCAATGATCTTTACTGGGGTGAAAAGCCTGCCATTCCAAAGCTTCATTTTCGAATCATTCCTGAGTCTGCAGTTGCAACGGCAGAACTTATAACCGGAGGTGTTGATATTGTTGGAAGACTGGACGCAGATCAAGTACCAACTGTCGAAAAATCAAAAAAGGCGAAAGTATATCAATCTCCTTCCAACCGAATTCACTTTCTCCAGCTAGATGGTGACGGTAGAGGAGGACCAACGCCTTTTCAAAATCTAAAGGCGCGTCTTGCTGTTTATCATGCCATCGACCGTGAAACAATTATAAAGGAAATTAAAAGGGGATATGGAACTATGCTCCATGGCCCGTTGTATCGAAAATATTTCGGTTATGATCCGGGAATCAAGGATATCGAACCTAAATATGACCCTGAAAAAGCCAAACAATTACTGACTGAAGCAGGATATAAGGGTGGATTTGAGGCTGAATTATCTGGATACATGCAAAAGCAGGTTCTCGAAGCGATTCAGGGTTATCTCCGGAGGGTTGGTATAAAAACGAAACTCAACTGGTACGGGGCAGATTTAGGAACCCTCATAAAATTAAGAAATGCAGGTAAAGTTAAGGACGTGGCCATGTACACTTGGGGGACGAACATCTATGACCCTGATTATATTTTGCCTTACTGGTTCGGGTACAATGCAGAGAAAAACTATAACAGAGACAAGCAAATTGATGAATGGTTGACCGCTGCGGCTCAAACATTTGACAAGGACAAAAGAAAGGAATTATACAGTAAAGTGCAACGGCGTATAGTAGAGCAAGCTTATTGGGTTCCTGTTTTCGCAGAAGTCTCCCTGTATGGGATAAACAAAGGTCTTGATTTCGTGTCGCTTGGAGAATTTCCGAGATATTATCGGTGTTCATGGAAAAAGTGATACACTTGACAGAAAGATTAACCGCAAAGAAAGGGGGCAATGATGAAAAAAAAGTTAAATGTTTTGCTGGTACCTATTCTGGTAATATCCTTGATATTATTGACTGGGGTTTGTGTTACAGGCGCAGCCTCTAAAAACACATTAACGGTTAGGATGTGGACTCGTATTACCACCCTTGATACGTGGAATACCCAGATTCTGGCCGATGCCATTGTGGCCTATCAGATCCTTGAGCCTCTTTACGAGATCCATGAGAAAACTCTGCGGCCAAGTCCCCGTCTCGCCGTCTCTCACAAACGAATTGACGATCGAACATGGGAATTTGAACTCCGTAAAGGTGTAACATTTCATAACGGAGAACCATTGAATGCAGCGGCAGTGAAGTATACCATGGAACGGGTGCTGGATCCCAAAAGAAAATTGTATGACAAGCCGGTATGGGAAAAACTAATTGACCATGCCGAAGTTATCGACGACTACACGGTTAGGATCATCACCAAGAAACCCATCCCCATCTTTCTGGAATTTTTGACGGGAGCAAATATTCTACCTCCAAAGTACACCGAGGAGAAGGGAGATGCTTACGTTGGCGAGCATCCTATCGGAACAGGGCCCTATCGTTTTGTGAGCTGGAAGAGAGGGGAAGAAATCATTTTCAAAGCCTATGATAATTACTGGGGGGAGAGGCCAACTATCCAGAATCTGGTTTTCAGGATCATTCCCGAACCGGCAGTTTCCACTGCCGAACTCATTACGGGGGGGGTTGATGTCGTTTGTAAGCTGGGGTCGGAGCAGATTCGAACCGTTAAAAAATCCAAAAAAGCTAAAGTGCTCCAATCCAAGTCCAATCGGGTGCATTTCATTCAGTTTGACAGCATCGCTCGCGCCGGTGAATCCCCATGCAACAAACTGAAGGTTCGACAGGCTATCTATCACGCCATTGATCGAAAGGCCATCATTGAGAAGGTTAAACAAGGATATGGTGTGATGCTGCATGGCCCTCTATATCCGACCTATTTTGGTTATGATCCCTCGGTTGAGAAGATAGAACCTAAATACGATCCCGAAAAGGCAAAAAAATTGCTGGCCGAAGCCGGTTATCCCAATGGGTTCAAGGCAGATCTGTCTGTATATGAACAAAAAGAAGTATATGAGGCTGTGCAGGGCTACCTCAGAAAAATTGGCATCATAACCAAACTGCACTGGTATGGAGCTGATATCGGAACCTTGATCAAATTGCGCAACGCCGGGAAGGTTAAGCACATGGGAGCATACAGCTGGGGCGGGAATATTTATGATCCCGATTCTTTTCTTCCCTACTGGTATACCTTAAATGTCTCCAAAAACTACATGAACGATGTGGATATTGACAGGTGGCTGTCCGAGGCGGGGAGTATTTTCGATCAGAAAAAAAGAGCAGAACTATACAGCAAGGTTCAACATCGTATTGTAGAGAAAGCTTACTGGGTGCCGGTATTCGGGGAGGTGGCCCTTTATGGTGTGAATAAAGATCTGAACCTTGTCACGGTGGGCGAATATCCGCTGTGCTATCGTTCTTCATGGAAGTGAAATTATATGATGAAATGCTGAACCGGCGGACCGAAAATTGCTCTTCGATCCGCCGGTGCCATAATCTCTTGCCTTCTTCAGGTGAAACTTCCCATTATTACAGATAGAACTCATTACAGGTTTTCACATTACCTTGTGAAAAATTTCGGAGAAAGAACAGGTGCGTAACTATATAATTCGGAAACTTTGTATTTCCATATTAATTATGGTGGGTGTGGTAACAGGCACTTTTATGCTTTTGTATCTATCTGCGGATCCTGTTGCAACACTGCTTCCTCCGGAAGCAACCGAACAGGATATAGAAAAATTCAGAACCGATATGGGACTCAATGATCCAATAATAACTCAGTGGCTCCGCTTTCTATGGCAGGTGGCAAGATTCGATTTTGGAGAATCTTACATCAACAAGCAGCCTGTTACGGTATTGATGTTGGAACGACTGCCTGCAACAGCAGAGCTAACTTTTGCCGCTTTTGTTTTTTCGTTATCTATCTCACTGACTCTTGGGATTGTTTCGGCCATCAAGCGGTTCTCCTGGATTGACAATCTGTCTACTTTTCTGGCCCTCATGGGTCAGGCTATGCCAATCTACTGGCTTGGCATAATGCTGATTATCTTTTTTGGCGTCAAACTTCAAATATTGCCCATATCCGGAAAGGGAGGATTTCTCCACCTGATCTTGCCGGCCATAACCCTGGGCACTGCTCTAGCTCCCATTGTTATGAGAATGACCCGATCAGCCATGAGTGATGTGCTCAACCAGGATTACATTCGAACAGCAAGGGCAAACGGTCTATCCAACACCACCATCTATTTCAAACATGCCATCAAAAACGCAATCTTGCCGGTTATTGCCATCATCTTCGTTCAGATCGGTTCTTTGCTGAGCGGTGCGGTGGTTACGGAAACCGTATTCGCATGGCCGGGTCTAGGTAGATTGGCGACAACAGCGATTTTGGCCAGCGACTATCCTATGGTCAGAGCTTTAGTAATCATGTTCACCATTTTCGTGGTGATAGCCAATCTGTTGGGAGACATTATCATCGCCCACCTCGACCCGCGGATAAGGATAAAATAGATGGTTACTGAAAGTTATGCAAGATTATCAAAATTGCATATCGTAGCTAGACATATTGTCAAACACATCATGGGTGTTTTTGGGCTGACGGTTACAGCGATAATGGTCTTTACCGCCATTTTTGCACCTATGCTGGCGCCGTATGACCCTTACGAACAAAATCTCATGAAAAGGCTTCAGCCTCCGTTTTGGTATCCGGAGGGCAACATGGACCATTTGCTAGGCACCGATCATGTGGGCCGTGACTTGCTAAGCCGTCTCATCTATGGCGCCAGGATATCGTTATCTGTAGGTGTATTCGCCGTTTTAATTGCAGCGACCATAGGCGTTATACTGGGCCTTCTGGCCGGTTATTATATGGGAAAGGTCGATGCGGTTATCAGTTACCTGATCGATATGATGATGTCCTTTCCATATGTATTATTGGCCATGGCACTTGTGGCTACACTGGGAGCCAGTTTCCGCAATGTGTTTATCGTGCTGGGTGTTACCAGCTGGCCGCTTTATGCAAGGGTGATTCGGGCCGAAGTTCTGCGCATCAAAGAAATGGATTATATCCAATCGGCCAGGGCCATTGGAATGAATGATTTAAGAATCATTGTGCAGGAAGTAACACCGAATTTGTTCAACAGTATCATAGTTATTTGCACGGTTCAGACAGCGGCCATGATCATCAGTGAATCTTTCTTAAGCTTCTTGGGGATGGGGGTTCAGCCGCCCATCCCATCATGGGGTGGGATGCTTTCAGAAGGCCGAGCATATATGCTCGAATTGGGCTGGTTGGCAGCCCTGCCGGGGATGACCATATTTTTAACCACTATGGGAATTAATTTACTCGGGGATGGATTGCGAGATTTTTTTGACCCTTTCAAACGCCAGCAACAGTAACAAGGTTCAGTACTTCCTGTGTTGATCGATGAAGACGATTTTCAATTGCATGATGATTGACAGTGGGATGAGCGGCTTGGGTGTGGCAAGTACATTGAAAGAGGGGGGATGAAATCTGAAGCCATAAAGGTCCTGAATGTAAAGGATTTAACTACGTGTTTTTTTACGGACATTGGTGTTGCCACCGCTGTAGATAGGATAAGCTTTTCTGTGAGCCAAGGAGATACGCTTGGCATCGTCGGAGAATCCGGATGCGGAAAGAGTGTAACTGCATTAACGATTATGCAACTGATTCCTCAACCGCCAGGGAAGATAGCCTCCGGGCAGGTGATATTTGATGGTATCGATCTTCTACAATTACCTGATAAACAGATGCGACAGATACGCGGTAGAAAGATTTCCATGATATTTCAGGATCCAATGACTTCTCTTAATCCGGTATTCAAAGTAGGTGATCAGATATCTGAAGTCATCAGGCTCCATCAGAAGTTATCCAAGAAGGAATCGTTAAACCGGGCCGTCGAGTTGTTCAAACGCGTAGGTATCCCGTCGCCAGAAAAGCGCGTGCATGAATATCCGCATCAATTAAGCGGAGGCATGCGGCAACGGACGATGATTGCCATGGCTATATCCTGCCATCCAAAATTGATGATTGCTGATGAACCCACCACAGCTCTGGATGTTACCATTCAGGCTCAAATTTTGAATGTGCTTCAAGACCTAAAAGAAAATATAGGTTCTTCAATCATCCTTATTACTCATGATCTGGGGGTAATTGCTGAGACGGCTCAAAATGTTATCGTCATGTATGCGGGAAAAATAGTTGAATATGCACCAGTAGAAGATTTGTTTGAGAATCCATGCCATCCCTATACGGTGGGGTTGATGCATTCGGTTCCCAGCCTGGAACAGGATACCGAAAAACTTCCTGTTATTCCCGGACTGGTACCCAGTTTGTTTGAAATCCCTCCGGGTTGCGCCTTCAACAATCGTTGTGATCATGCCTCCAAACGCTGTTTAAATGAAGAACCACCATTGATTGACGTTACACCTACAATCAAGTGCAAGTGCTGGCTGTATCACTAAGATGTGTACAGCATGAAACGGTTGCGCATTAACATGGGCTGCCATATTGTATGATATGTTTTTAGGAAAGCTCACTGTTTGAAGGGAGTTAAAGCTGCGTTTCGATGAATTCAGACATTCTGGTCAATATTGAAAATATCCAAAAATATTATCCGATTACAGGTGGTTTGCTCTCAAGGATTACCGGATATGTCAGAGCAGTGGATGGTGTGGATCTGTTCATTCGACAGGGAGAGACGCTTGGGCTTGTTGGCGAAAGCGGTTGTGGTAAGACAACCCTGGGCAAGTTGATACTGCGGCTGGAAGAACCCACCCGGGGCTTCATTTTTTACAAGGGAAAAAATATCCTTGATTTCGACGGGCACAGGTTGCGCCAGCTACGGCGGGAAGTACAGATTATCTTTCAAGATCCTTACTCTTCACTCAACCCTCGCAAAACAGTGGAAAAAATCATCTCAGCCCCTTTGTTGGTTCACAAAATCAATGGCTCCAAAACCCTTCGCAAGGACAAGGTTGTTAAACTCATGGCAGAGGTGGGGCTCAGGCCGGAACACATCGATCGCTACCCGCATGAATTTTCAGGCGGACAGCGACAACGAATCGGCATTGCCCGCGCACTGGCTCTGAACCCCAGTTTAATTATTTGTGATGAACCGGTCTCCGCCCTGGATGTTTCGGTTCAAGCCCAGGTAATCAATCTCCTACGCGATCTTCAAAATAAACATCGGCTCACCTATCTTTTTATCTCCCATGACCTGAGCGTCGTCAAGCATGTCAGCGATCGGGTAGCCGTTATGTACCTGGGTCGTATCGTAGAGATGTCCCGGAAAAAAGAACTTTATGTCAACCCCGTGCATCCTTACACCCAGGCGCTGCTGTCCGCCTCTCCGATCCCCAATCCGAAACTGAAAAGAAACCGCATAATGCTGACAGGAGATGTTCCCAGCCCCATCAACCCTCCGCATGGATGCCACTTTCATACGCGCTGTCCCCGGCCAATCGAGCAATGTCGAAAACATCCTCCTCCGGCGCTTGAAGAACTGAGGCCTGGACACCATGTCAGATGCTGGCGCGTTTAAGGTTACTGGTTTCAGAGATCCTGACAAGTTTCACATTGTTTTTTTACGTGTTTGAAATCACTGAATCGTTTTTTTCCAAAATTTGAAGTATCTGGGTAAAATACGTAAAACGATCAAAAAACTTATGCGCCAGCAACCGAATTGAAAGGCAAACAACGAATCCTCTATTCGAGACATCGCAGATACCGGCTTAACCCGAACCGAACCATTTCCGGAACAGTGTTTTCAGCCGCCCGGAGGTTAAAAGATCAACCCAATCCTCCTCTGAAGATGCTGCACGTTTTACTTTATCCTCAGGCCACCACTCAACCGGATGAAAACTACAGGGCAGGAGTCTTTCAAGTGCGGGAAGAAGATAT
>JAFDFZ010000254.1 GCA_019309565.1 Deltaproteobacteria bacterium | reverse complement strand
AGATCCAGGGAAATACCGGACAAGGCATGGACAGTTCCGTGATAGGTTTCAAAGATGACGTGGAGATCTTCGATCTTAAGAAGGATGTTTCCAGTGTCCTTTGCGGCTATTTGGATGTTGTTCCCCTCCATTTCATCTCCTTTTGGGGTCAAATACATCCTGCAATCCATCGCCCAACAGGCTCGCCGACAGAACAAACAGAAAGATAAAAAGCCCCGGAAATAAGGCCATCCACCATTCACCCAATACCATGTATCTTGCTCCCTCGTTGATCATCAACCCCCATTCAGGCGTTGGAGACTGAACCCCAAGGCCAATAAAGCTCAAAGAAGCTGCCATGAGCACCGACCAGCCGATATTGATGGACCCTGTAACATAGACCGGGCCCATGCAATTGGGAAGAATGTGTTTGAAAATAATGGTAAGATTCCCGTTACCCACTGCACGGGCCGCATCGACATATTGGGCTTTTTTGACGGAAAGTGCCAGGCTCCGAACCAATCGTGCGTAGATGGGGCTGTTGACAATCACCAACACTATGATGACATTTCGCGTGCTTGGGCCCAGAACCGCAGCGATGGCTATGGCAAGAATGATGGTTGGAAACGCCTGAATGCTGTCCAGCACCCGCATCATTACTTCATCGAGCCATCTTCCATAATACGCACTGAACATGCCATAAATCGTGCCAGTGATGGTGGCTCCCAGCACGGCAAATACCGCAATGGAGAGATCGATTCGGGCTGCATGGACGATTCGTGTGAAAACATCCATGCCCAAGGCGTTTGTACCCATCCAGTGTTTAGTTGATGGGGGAAGCGAGATGGAACGAATATCAGGCTTGACCGGGTCATAGACGGTGATCATTGGCCCGAGAATTCCCAACATTACAAACAAGCCGATAAAAACGGCCCCAAAAAGGCTGAGTCGGTTTCGCTTCATCAAATAGAAGGAAAAATGCAAAAAGGACCATGTTCTTGAAGAAAAGGATCGGATAGATTTAAAGGATAGGTAGGAATCGTTTCTGTTAATCATATCTTTTCCCTCTATCCTTTAATTGTCCAGTTTGCCTATTATTAAAATGTGATTCTAGGATCCAATTTGGTATAGGCAATGTCAGCTACAAGGAAAATCAATACTCTAGCGATGGCGGCAATTACAGCAAAAGCTTGAACCGGAGCAAAATCCCCAGCCAGTGCAGCATCCACAGCCCAGCTTCCAGCGCCAGGCCAAGCAAATACAATTTCGATAATCACGGCGACACCAATGAGGTTTCCGGCAATCAATCCAATCTGGGTGACGGGTGGAAGCATCGCATTTTTCAATGCCAACCGGTAGTTAATCATCCGTGAGCGCAAACCTTGAGAACGGGCAGCTTGAATATAATCACTGTTTAGCACTTCGATCATGGTTGAACGCACCAGTCGCGTCAGCTGTGCGAGCTGGCGGAATGCGATAGCAGAAACAGGGGAAATCAGATAAAGACATACGCTTCCAAAGGCCTCTAAATCTCCAGCAAGAAGGGTGTCAATTAAGTAAAAACCGGTGACGCGCTCAACGGACAGTCCCATTTTGATTCTTCCCATAGGCGGTGGTGTCCATCCCAGTAGATAGTAAAGAAAGAATATCAACAACAATCCAACCCAAAACCCAGGCATAGAAACACCCGACAAAGAGACAATTCGAGTAAAATGATCTGTAACCGAATCTCTCTTAACAGCACCAATCACCCCTAGTGGGATTGCAATCACAACAGTGACGATCAGACTCACAAGAATCAGCTCAAAGGTAGCGGGAAGTTTTTCCATAAGATCTTTAGACACAGGGTTCCTCGTGCTCCAGGACATACCCAAACTGCCGTTAAGGATATCCTGGACATAGTAATAGAATTGTGTCCAGAGGGGTTCATCCAGATGGAGTTCGTTCCGGATTCGCTCAATAAGCTCTGCATCGGCCTCCTGACCAATAAAGAAACTCAATGGATCAGCAGGAACGATTCTTCCAATAACAAAGACGATGATCAGAACCCCGAGAGTCACCGGAATCAAGGCGACAAGCCTTCTGAAAATATAACCAAATCCTTTCATTATCGCTTCACCCTGCAAATTATCCTGTGAATGCCAGGTTTCGGTGCTGATTTCCTCAACCGCTGAGATGGATCAATCGTCTCCACGGACGATGTGATGACAGGCCACATGTCGGTCCGCAGAGACTGGCACCAACTCCGGCCGTTGCTCGATACAAATTGCCTCAGCCTCAGGACATCGATTGTTAAACGGACATCCCTTAGGTAAATTAAGAGGGCTTGGCACTTCTCCTTTTAAGATAATCCTCTGTCTCCGGCTGTCGGGATTGATCTTAGGGATCGCAGAAATCAATGCCCTGGTATAGGGATGTGCCGGATATTTAAACAGACCCCTGGTTGAACCGCTCTCAACGATGAATCCTAGATACATAACTGCCGTTTGCTGACAGAAAAACCGAACCACACCGAGGTCGTGTGAAATGAAAATGTAAGTAATGCCAAACCGCTTTTGCAGATCTAACAATAGTTCCAGAACCCTGCCTCGAACTGACAAATCCAGCGCCGAAGTCGGCTCGTCAAGTATCACGAAATCAGGGTTGCAGATGATGGCGCGAGCTACCCCAACCCGTTGCTGTTGACCGGTGCTGAGCTGGTGCGGAAACCGATCCAGGTGCTGTGGTCGGAGCCCCACAATTTCCATGGTTTCTTCCAGCAGATCCATTTTC
>JAFDFZ010000099.1 GCA_019309565.1 Deltaproteobacteria bacterium | reverse complement strand
AATAATGCTTTATTAAACTTATATCTTTCCGTGCCGAGGTAGCTCAGTCGGTAGAGCAGCGGACTGAAAATCCGCGTGTCGGCAGTTCGATTCTGTCCCTCGGCACCAGCAACATCCCACCGTTTCAGGGGATTGGCAAGCCCTCAGGCCAATCCCTTTTTTTAGATGCCGAAAGCCGGCCTTCAGCCTTTCCCAAAGGTGCTTAAACGCAATCAAGCGTAAAAACCGAAGGTTACCGAGTGTCGATTAATAACTGAACAAGGGTGTCATGTTTTGAGACCTTACCATCGCATCCATTTCCCGATCATCCTGTGATTCCTTAAAACAGGCTGCCGCTTCAAGCACTTTTGGAAGCTCCTGCATATCGCCTGCTGTTACCAGGAATATCTGTTCATTACCCATTATCCAATGCACCGCTTTGGAAATGGCCTCCTTGTCGGTTAAGGGTTCGTACCAGGTACGATGGGTTCTATTCTTATTTCCCCAAAGCCCCCGTGCAATTGATTTGATGGCCTGAACGGCAATATTTCTTTCTTTGCAGCAAGACAGCAGGGTGTTTACATCTGCAGCATAATTGGATTGCTGCATCAGCAAATAGTTGTACGGTAACAGAACGGTATCAAAATCGAACCGCTCAAGGCTTTGGTAGTGCATTCTCGGTGCCAGAAAACCGTGGCCCGTAATTCCGATAAATCGCGTCAACCCCTGTTCTCTCGCTTCAACCAGATACTCCAGCGCACCTCCGGGGCCCATGATCTGCTCCCGTCTGGCAACATCAGTTAGGTTGTGCAATTGCAACAGATCGACCCTGTCCACCTGGAGCCGATCCAGGGAGCGCTGGAACTGTTCTCTGGCATCTTCATATCGAATCGTATCGATCTTGGTAGCCAGAAAGAACTGCTGCCGGTAACGTTTCATCCATGCTCCCACCCGCAGCTCCGAATTGCCATATGACGGTGCGACATCGATATGATTGATCCCATAATTTAACAACAAATCGAGAATATGATCGGCTTCATCTTGACTGGCGCTTTTTAAACAGACTGCGCCGAAGACAGCCCGCGTGCTGCTGTGTCCGGTTCTGCCGAAAGGTTGTGTGAGGATTTGATTCATTTTCCAACCTCCTTATGCTCATAATTTGATATTAACCCACTATAACAAAATATGAAAAGGGGGAAAGAAAAAAATCCGCATGCATGCAACAGCAATAGAAAGGTATTTTCCTTGACACGCTTTTCTGTATTGCCATATGATTTAAAAGATCGCCTTAATCACGATAAGACTTATACCAGGTTAAAAACTTCACCATAACTGGGCGTTTTGGAAATTTTATACTTGTTGAGAATAAAGAGGTTTTATAGGGGGCTGAATTTATGCCGCCCACATGGAAATGCCTGCCTGTGGCTGTCCGCACGCAGACAGGTAACAACGGGGTTAGGGCAATGATTATGCATAGCCGGTTTTCTCTGACCCAGGCCGGGAAGACCGTGTTTTTCGCTGCTGGAGTAAACTGGTGGTTCGGGATAAAGAGTTTTTTGAGACACAGAAGTTTACCCCAAAAACGCTGATTATCTTTTTAATTAGGTCCGTTCTTTTATTAACCATCATTGAAAGGAGGTTGGATATGGGCTCAAAGCAAGAAAAAAACAGGATAACGCGGAGAACCTTTTTAAAAACCTCTTCTGCAGCAGTGGGTATTGCCACAAGTGCTCCTCTAATAGGATCACTGGGCTTTCCTTCAAAATCACAGGCTGCAGAAACCGTAAGAGTGTTCATGTTTGGGCACACATATCCGCGAGGTTTTAAAAAGTATTTTCCAGAATTCAAGAAAAAGACTGGAATGTCGGTACAACTCGAAACCCCTTCATTTCCCATCTATAATCAGAGGGCGGATCTTGAGCTATCCGGGGCAACCGGTGCGTATGATGTCATGACCATGACTTTCATTTATACTGGTAAATGGATGGGCGCTGGATGGTCCACCAACCTGATCCCTTTCTTAGAAGATCCAAAACTTACCAATAAAGCAGAATTTGACCCAGATGACTTTCTTGCCGGCGCAATGGCACCACTGAAGATGGAAGGCGCGATCTATGCGCTGCCTTTTGTGGCTGAAAGCACATTGATGGTGTATCGAACGGATATTTTGGAGAAATTTGGATATTCTAAACCGCCCGATACATTTGATGAACTGATGGAGATGGCAGCAAAAATTCATACCAAGCAATGCGCAGCCTATGTTGGCCGGGGCCAACCCCATTCATTTCACTGGGTTTTCCCCAATTTTTTGCAGGCATACGGAGGCAACTTTTTCGCCGATCCCCCCAAAGATATGACCCCCACTCTAGATACTGAAGAGGCCATCCAGGCAGCTGATATTTTCGTGAGGCTTCACCGCGACTATGCGGTGCCGGGGGTGGTCAATTTCATGGAGGATGACTCCCGAATTGCAATGCAGCAGGGAAGGGGTGCCATGTGGATCGACGCACTTGCCTGGGTGGGAACCGCAGGTGACAGAAAAAACAGTACAGTGGCCGACAAGGTGGCCTACGCGCTGCCGCCAAAGGGTCCGAAAGGGCGGTTTCCGCAAGTGGCCGTTCACGGGCTGCAAATACCGGCAGCGGCAAAACGAAAGAAAATTTCCTGGGAGTTTATTAAATGGGCGCTTAGCAAAGAGATGATGGCCAGGATCAGCAAAGAATTCGCCTACCCGGCCGTAACGAGGGCAAGCGTGCTGGACAGCCCGGAGTATAAGAAAAAATACAACTGGGGCGGGTCCGATATCGGAGCGCTGCATAAAGAGGTATTGAAATTGGCAGGCTCCGGGTATATGGCATATCGCACCGTTCCGGTATTCCCTCCCGTGGGTGACCGGGTAGGAATTGCCCTGATCGAAGCCTGTACGGGACAGAAATCTGTTCGCCAGGCCATGCAGGATTGCAACCGGGATGTGGCGGCAATCCTGAAAAAAGCCGGGTACAAAATCTAAGATCGATGTCTGGGCCGGGGATTATCTCAGACGATCCCCGGCTCAAGATTTTATCAAATATCCAGTATTTGGGCCCAAATCATCTAACACATGCAGACCTCTGTCAATGGTATTCATAAAGAATAACTCTCTGACAACTGCTGGCGATGCGAGGGGGCAAGATAAATCATTTTGCCCGTTTTAAAGGGAGGTGCACCGGGTGCAGGGAAGCCAAAAGGGCTGCTATCTTCTGATACTGCCTTCTATCATCGTGTTATTTGTCGTTACGATCATTCCATTTGCCTATCTTTTCGGTACCAGCTTTACCCCTCTTGACCTTACACGCCCTGAAACAAGGCAATTCGGAGGCCTGATAAACTACCGGGAACTATTGCACGATTATCGCTTCTGGAATTCCGTATGGGTGCAAATCCGATTATCCGTGGCCACCGTTTCCCTGCAGATGCTCATCGGCCTGGTAATCGCGTTGATTCTAAATTCCGGATTGCGGTTCATTGAGTTGATTCGGGCCATATTTCTCATTCCCATGGTACTGCCTCCAGTTGTGGTGGCTATTATCTGGAAGATTCTTTTCACCCCCGGGGTCAGTATTTTAAACTGGATTTTAGGATTGGTACACCTGCCGCAACCCGCGTGGCTGACCCATCCCACACTGGCACTGCTGGCGATCGTTGTCGGGGATGTGTGGGAATGGTTTCCCTTTACCATGTTGATGTTTCTGGCGTCCCTTCAGATGATTCCGGACGAACCTCTGGAGGCCGCAAGAATCGATGGTGCATCCTATTTCCAGACCTTGTTTTACATCATTTTACCGAACCTCAAACCCATCATGATCGTCGCGGGGCTTTTCCGGTTGATCGACAGCATAAAAGCATTTCCACTCATATTCATAATGACGGCAGGCGGTCCAGGAATGGCAACAGAGGCGACCAATTATTATGCTTACCTCCAGGGGTTAAGTTACAGTTTCGTGGGATATTCAAGTGCCATCAGCGTGGTCATGCTGGTGTTCACTTTTTTTCTAAGCTACCTTATCGTCAAGACCGTAGGAACGGAGGTTGAAGTTGAATAACAGGCCAAACCGCCGAAACCGCAAGAACCAAACCGTTCTTTTTGTTCTCATAGTGATTTTGATTCTGGTGACCATGTCCCCTTTCCTATGGCTGGTTCAGATGTCCTTTAAGACACCGCGGCAGATTTTTACCATCCCCCCGGACTTTATTTTCATACCCACGTTTCAGAATTACCTGGATCTTTTCCAAGAATCCAGTTTTGTTCGCTATTTTTCCAACAGCTTTATCGCCAGCACAAGTGCTACGATTCTATCCCTGCTTATTGGTGTTCCAGCGGCCTACGCTCTTTCAAGGACCGCCATGAAGGCAGAAAAAACCATCGCCCTCTGGATACTGACGAGCAGAATGGCGCCTCCTATTGCCTTTGCCATTCCCTTTTTCATGATGTACCGTAATCTTGGTCTGATCGATACCAGAATCGGTTTGATCATCATTTACCTCACATTTAATCTTTCACTGGTCATATGGATGATGCGTACTTTTTTTGACGGTATTCCCCGAGCTTTGGAAGAGGCGGCTTATATCGACGGTGCGGGAATGCTTGAAACTTTCCTTCGGATCACCCTGCCACTGACCGGACCCGGAATCGCTACAACCGCGATCTTTTGTTTCTTGTTTTCATGGAATGATTTTTTCTACTCACTGATTCTAACGAGAAGCGAGGCCATGACAGCCCCGGTGGCCATCGTCAATTTCATGAATTACGAAGGATGGGAATGGGGGAAGATCACCGCAGGCAGCGTAGTCATCATGCTGCCGGTAATCATTTTTTCACTGCTTGTTCGAAAATATCTGATTCGGGGCCTGACCGCAGGTGCTCTTAAAAACTGAAAAAACTATTTGAGGTATCTCCAGGCTCAGAACGGGCGAATCAAAACAGCTGGAAAAAAACTCATTTTGGCTGATGAGGAGGGCTGATGACAGTCAAGATCATCATAAAACGAACAGTACCTAAGGACAGGGAAAAAGAACTGCTGGCATCGCTAAAACAGCTGCGAAACCTCGGAATGAACCAACCCGGGTATATCTCTGGTGAAACTCTCAAGAGCATCGATAAACCCAATGAATATCTGGTTATCAGCACCTGGCGGTCTGCCGAACACTGGCGGAGCTGGGCACAGAATGAAAAAAGAAGAGAAATCCAGGAACAGATTGACTTTTTACTGGGCGCAGAAACCGAATACGGCATCTACGGCTATGCTTAGAACCCTGCCTTGTATTTTACGATCATTTTCTGAGGGGAGATTGATGAGCCTGAAGCCAGGCCTTGTGTATGCTGCTGTTACCGGAATGTTCCATTGGGTTTAGCTCTTACAAGGCTTTCAGGCAATGAACATAAAGTTTCGTTTTAATATCTGAAGATTTGAGAAAAATAGACATTCTTTGCGGGATTGCCTTTTACTATGCGGTTTATCTGTTTTTTGAAATAGGGTTTGAGTGATTTAAAATCCTGCTTGTTCAAATATTTTTTCCCCTCGGCAGAAGTTAATGCCTCGAGGAGCCTGTTTTTGATTTTTGCCTCCAGTTTAACCACTCGATCCTTTAGCTTGGTGTTCTTACACTCGACCATTATGGTAAACTTAATATGTTGATCCTTCCCGGTGCTGACCATCATTGGACCAATGGTTGCATATCTTTCCAGCACGCGTTCTGCGTACTTGCTTTTCAATAAGGGAAGGTCAATGATGGCTTGATCCCATAGAACAAAAACCAGTCCCAGCAAAGAGATCACGCCTGCAATCAACACAAACACCGGCAACTTCGAAAGCTTTTGTGAGGATGGTTTCGGATCTTTTTGGGATGGAGACCTCTCCGACGGCTTTTTCAAGGAAGAAACCGGCCGGCTTTTCGGAACCTCTATCTTGTCAAGCTCCAATCCGGATTTAATATCGATTTCTTTCGCCATGTTTTACACATGCATCTTAATTGAAGACGCTTCAGCTCTGCTGGGTTGAACGCAAAATTGAAGACCCTGCACCAAAGCTGCTGGGAGCACGCTCGCCCGGTTAAACCGAAACAGCGAGCGCATTCCCCCTTAAGCTTGTCGTAGCAAGACAAAGACCTCGCTCCGCTGGGCTGCAAGGTCTTCAATCCCCGAAGGGGTGCATAAAGCTCCATTCAATGGAAGGCGCTGTTCCAGCTTAATCGTCGTTTCGGTGCAACCGACAGATCCCTCTTAGAGACCAGCATATTTAAGTGTCTTCTGCAGATTGCCGATTGCAACAGTATGCATATATTGTGCCCAAATTGATAAAATGGATCTTGCAAGCAAATGCCATCTATGAGCCTGGAATCTATTGCCCGAACCATCTCGGAGCGAAGAGAAGCATTTCTATCTTATAACACCCTGCGCTTAAGGGAGCTTATTCGGTATTTATCGCCGAAAAAATTCGAACTTTTTCATACCATACCGTTTCTGCTTCACGTCAATCTTCCTGAATTTCCCGGATATCTTGATGACTCCAGCTGTGCCCACGGTATTTACATGTTCAATCGATCTGGCTTCTGGAGACATGCACTGAAGCAATTCAGAATACATGAGGATAAGGTTAAAAAGCGACAGGATATCCAGGGGATCTATCTGATGGGAAGCGCTGGAACCATTGGACAGACTGAACATTCAGATTTTGATTACTGGTTGATTACCGATAAATCTACCCTAACCGCCCGGCAAAGGTCTCTCTTAATCCAAAAAGCGGCTGCTGTGGAGAAATGGAGTCAAACAAAGTATAATCACAAGGTTAAGTTTTTTTTCTTGATGTTGATCAATTGCGAAAAAACAATTTCTCCACTATTGATAAGGAAAGTTCGGGGGCCGCTCAAAAAACGCTGCTAAAGGAGGAATTTTATCGAACCTTCATTATGATTGCCGGTCGCATTCCCTTTTGGGCAGTGCTTCCCGCCGGTATCGATGATAGAGAATATGAGCGTTGGACAACAATTGCCTCCACCATATCCACCGAAAATTATACGCCGTCCGATTATATCGATCTGGGCAACCTGCCTTCGATTTCGGGAAACGAATGTCTCGGTGCACTCTTATGGCAGACGTACAAGGCAAGAAACGATCCTGTAAAATCCTTGATAAAAGGGGCGCTTATTGCCAATTATTATTTCTTCGGCAGTAACGAACGGCTTCTTTGCGATGAGGTGAAGCAGGGTTATTCAAAAAGACAACTGGATAGTTATTTATTGGACCCTTATACCATCGTTTTCGAAAAGGTTATAAAATTTTTTGAATCAATTAACGATAAAGAAGGATTGGATCTTGTAAAAGAGTGTATCATTCTTCGCTTGCTGGGTTATCCGTTTGCAATGGAACTGTCGGCTTCCAGCCCCAAACAAGAACTGCTGAATCGTCTGGTGCAAAAGTGGCACTGGAACGAAAGGCAGCTACAACCTCTCAAGTCATACAAGCAATGGCCCGAGAGCAAAAAACTGGCGTATGACGGAAAGATCGTTAACAAGTTAACCTACCTCTACGAACTGGTGTTACTAAGCAAGGACAAAAAAGACAAACCCTTTGATATGTCGCTGTCAGATATTAGAATGCTTACCAATCAAATCTCTGTGTGGTTTCAGAAAAAACCGAACAAAATTCCGAAATGCTCAACCTACATCCGGGCAAGATCCAACGATCTACTGTTAACGATTGCATGTGAGCCAGACACACAACACAGACATGTCTGGAAAGTGTACGCGACGGTGGCAGAAGAAAAAGAACCTATGTCCGTTCTGTTTATTGATTCCAGCCTATCCCGGGTGGTGGGGTGGATCGTTTCACAGAACCTGCATGGGCTCAAGGAAGCTCATATCCGATTTCAGCAAAATGCCACCGGTCTTTCCCTTATCAAGGCAAAACGGTTCATGAGAAATGCCATGGAATTTTTTTCTGCAACACCTTCTTTGCCGAGTAAAGATCCCAAATGGCACCAAATGATGGTGGCTCTGAATGGAATTGCTGCCAACGACTATAAGACCATTGAATCGGCAGAGCTACTAATCAAGAACACATTGGGAGAAATATATTTTCAGCCCGTAAATTTATCGCATATTGAAAAAAACCTGCTAAAATGCTATGAAGTTTCGTTGATTATGTGGAGGTACATAAAAACAGTTCCGTTGTTTGCCCTGATGTATCGGGTTGAAATGCTTTATGTGAACACCAGCTATCATGCACAAAAAACCATCGAGGACATTATCGGCAAATTCAGAAAAAAGACCATATCCCTTGACCATAAAGTATCCGGCAGGCAACCATTGCTGAGAGCGGACAAACTTAATCGGTTATATCAAAACCGCTCAGCAGGAATATGAAGAAGCAATCTTGGCGTTTCAAAAGGCAACCCAGTTAGACCGCCTGTTCGCAAAAGCATACGAAGCTATGGGCCACGCCTATAAAGCCCTGGGAGAAAACGACAAAGCTCAGGAGTGTTTTCAAAGCGCTGCGGACATTTACATAGGAAAGGAAAAAATGCAGGAAGCCGAAGAGGTGTTGTATGAAATCTTACAGATCAGCCCCGGTTCGGTAAACGTGTTCAACAGCCTTGGGGTGCTTTATCGAAAAAAGGGGGATTTAAAAGCAGCTTTGAGCCAATATCGAAAAGCGCTAAAAGTTCACCCGAAACAGCCCCATATCTATTACAATATCGGCAGGCTGTACTTCGAACTGAAGCGTGTCAGTGAAGCTAAATCGCATTTTCAGAAGGCTCTGATGCTTGATCCAGATTTTCAAGAAGCCAAAGAAGTACTGGAAGCAATTGAATTGGGAAGGCTCTAATCGTTCGATACACCTTCTGTTACCTGCTCGCGCATTACCCGAATTTCCCATCCGTCTTGAGAGCTGGAGACGTTTAAATTTTTCTCCTTAAATTCAACGTTTCTGAAGGTTTTTGTCAGAGTTTTTGAAGATCTGGTGCCCGCCAGAACAGTCCCGTCAGTAATACACCCAAAAACTTTTACAACGGGCAGCCTTTTGAGGTTTTGCAGCCTCCGGCTCAGTTCTTCTGCCGCTTGTTGAAGCGATTCAACCTTTGTTTTAGTGATCGCTGCTTCTTTGGTGATAGCCTCTAAGTCATTTGAAAGCTTTTCTTGATCACTGATCAGTTTATTCAATGATTTCTCTGCGGCCGCCTCTGTGTTTTGATGTTTTATAATCAAGCTCTTTGCTTCAGCCAGAGATTGCGCATCGCTATCTTTCTTCATTTCTTCAATCTGCTTGAGCAAACAGTGCTTCTCGAGCCTAGAGCGATTCTGGATCTGCGCTAATTGAATAATCTTGTCATTCAGTTTGTTAATCTCCTCCTCAAGCTTCTTGCATCTGGTATTTAATTGCTCGAGATATTTTTTTTTCTCAGATAAAATCCCATTGATTCGATCCTTTTCAGCTTCGATATGCTGATCGACACCCGGCATCAACCTGGAAGGATCAGACAGCTCAGTGCCCACGTCTTTAACAACAATACCTTTAAACGCAGCTACGGAAGAGGAAATGATTTTTCCATTGCGGATATTACACTCTCCGCCAACCTTTATATCGCAGTTGATAATCTCTTTTTGGACAACCAAATCTCCATAGGCCACAAGATTCGAGTTCTTCACGTATACACCATGAATGTCTCCCTTTGCTTCAATGCGAGCTCCAATGATTCCACCGGATACCTTCACATCTCCCTTAACCACAATTTCAGCACCTTGTATTTCCTTTGCTGTCAGACTTCCTCCCGTTACCCGAAAACCGCTTTTGATGGTGCCGTCTACGATAATGGGCCCGCCGAAACAGATATCCCCGATGTGATGATCCAAATCACCCGCAATATGTAGTTCTGAAAGAACCGATATTTCTCCGTTCATTGCTACATAAGGATAACCCTCGGTGGAGGCATATACTTTTAGGCCCGTTTCAGATACCTTTGTTCCCTGTCCCCAGGTCAGATTTCTTTCCACAACTTCAGGTGGTGGCAAAGGCTTTCCGAAAACATCCATTCCCGCCTGTCCCGGTTTTCCCGGAATCTTTTCAGCAATAAGATCTCCCGCTTGAACCGGGGGAGGACATTCGCGTCTTATGTTTTCAGCGCTTGAATCTGTAGAATCATCACCCGGCGTATCGGGCGTTACGTCAAAACTGAACCTGATCACCGTGTCGATGCCGAGTACCGGGGGTGTGCCTTCTGCTATTTTCAAAGTTTCGTTTGGCCGGGTCTTGCTCGAGAGATATTTGTCAATAGCTGTTTTTTCGATGATTCCATGGGTGATGCCTTTTGCAGATATAAACGCTAACAGGTCTCCAGAAGTCATTGTTTCATTGAACTTTCCAGTGCATCGAACATGAGCCGAAAGGCCGTCTTTTGAGACAACCAGCTCAAAAGGATCTTCTGCGATTTGTATGTCATCAATAACCTCCTGAGGTTCAACCAGAGGAGTTTCTTGGGGTTGCTTCTTTTCCCGCTCCAGCTGGCAGCGGACAATGCTGTCTCGCTGATCGCTCGACAGCACACCATTTTTTATCAGAATGTCTTCAATTCGAGTGATAGCTTTATTTTCCTGAAAATCCCTTTCCTGTAAATCGAGAGCTTGGTCAATCTGCTGCCTGGTACAAAACGCTTGTTCTACAGCAATGTTGCCGAATTGCCTATCTCGTTGTCTTGTTTTGAGATAGCTGTGCACCGCTTGGAGCAGGTCCATTTGATTCTGTGATAGGTGGCCCTTTTCGACAAGAAATTTTTCTAGTTCAGCACCACGGTTGGCGCTGTCGAAGGATGTAAGGATTTCCCGCAATGTCTTCTCTTCGATGAATTTATATTTAACAGCGAGCATACCTATGACAGGGTAATCGGTTCTGACGGCAGCCGGAGTCATGGTAAATGAGTTCCCGCAGTTTTTGCACGTACCTCGTTTGCCGCTGTATTCACGGGGAACCTTATATCTTGAATGGCACACAGAACAGGTGGTTTCGACGAAACGTTGATCCATCATCACCGAATTTCCAAGACATTGACAACCGCATATAGGCTATCTTACAGATATTTTTGAAAAATTTTTGCAAGAATTATACCATCCACCGGATCACTCCGATAAACGGGAACGTAATTGGACGATTGTAGCTCCCCAGCCTCCAGCTTCGGGTGGGGCGTCTCTGAAGGATTCCACAAGAGGATGCGTTTTCAAAACCCCCTGCACTCGCTTCTTTAGTATGCCCTGCCCTTTACCGTGGATGATTCTTACCGAGGGTATGCCTGCCTTCACGCACTCGGAAAGGTAGTCGTCGAGCAGACTGGAGATCTCTTTGGGTTGAAATGTGTGAAGATCCAATACATCGGTGATGGGTATCTTTATCGGCTCCATAAAGACCTCTCTTAGTTTGTTTTACGGCATAAACTAATTTGCTCGAAAAAAAGCCCCTCCAAAGGTGGGATTCTCTTTTTCCTTCGTGAAAAACTCGAAAATAAGAGCTACGCTTTTTCCAAGGCTTTTCTCGCAAAAAGTGGTCCCTTTAAAGGCATTTGAAATAAAAACTCAGTTGTAAGTGAGCTGAAGTGATCTAAAGTGCCTAAAGTTAAGGTATCGCTTCGCTCTTTCATTTTAAAAATAGATCAAATTCCTTAACTTTACCCTGTAGTTGGATAAATCACATAGTAAAATGGCCCGTACGCACAATTTATCAGTAACAGACAATTGCGCCTTTTTGGATCGTTTTAAAACAACGGGGTTTAGTTCACTTAAGCTCACCCCGTAGCTGCTTGAATATCATTGTAAAACGGCCTGTACACAGAATTTATCAGTACCTGACAGCTATGGTTTTTGAATAGCTATACAACAACGGGGCTCACTTCAAACTTTAGTGCACTATTTTTTACTTACTAATACAGCATGTTATTCCATAACGACAACAAATTGTCGATATGATTCCCCTTAATCGCCTAAACTTTCACACATATTGTATTTGCTGTTTAAATACGATAAACTGTCAAATAATTGGCACCAAGCCCGGGGGGGCATCTGCATGGAAATTTTTGATATTGTGATAAAATTAGGAACTTTCTTGCTGGCCTATATGCTCGGATCGATACCCTGGGGGTTGATCATCGCAAGAGGCCTTGGTCATGGCGACATTCGGTTGCATGGAAGCGGCAATATCGGTGCAACCAATGTCAGGCGGGTTGCGGGCACTTGGCCTGCGATCCTGACCCTTCTGGGAGATGTTACAAAAGGTGTGATTCCGATCTGGATAGCCATAACCTTGAGTGCTTCCAAAGGCACTGCAAATACAGTCTATCCGTCTCTTGTAGGATTATTTACCGTAACAGGCCACCTTTTCCCCGTCTACTTGAAATTTAAAGGCTGTGGCAAAGGAGTTGCAACAGCAGCTGGATGTTTTCTTGTTCTGGCACCACTGGCCTGTTTTGTAGCAATTGTTGTCTTTTTCATCGGAGCCTGCTTTGCAAACCGAATCTCTGTAGGATCTCTTCTGGCAAGTGCCTTCCTGCCGATCGGTGTGTGGCTTGATACACATTCATTAGAACCAGCACTGATTGCTTTCATTATATCATCTCTGATCTTCCTTCGCCATAAGGATAACATAAAACGCATTTTAGCAGGGACAGAGCCGGTATTCAGGGAAAAGAAACCACCTTAAAGGATTCTAAAATTCCGAAGAGTAGATTTGTTTGACGAAAGGATACAACATTATCCCCCCGGAAATGTTTTTCGCTCGAAACCCATTTTGACGAAGGATTCGGGCCGCAAGGTATGACCGTATTCCAACAAGGCAATAAACAAATATATCTTGATCTCTGGGAAGTTCACCCATTCGTTCTCTCAGACTGTTTAATGGAATATTGACTGCTCCTTCGACATGATCCCTTTCATACTCTTTCAAGTCCCGGACATCCAGGATAAAGGCTCCGCTTCCCTTCAAGTCTTCCCAGTGAGCCACCTCGATCAAGCCACGCAGGGTATTTGCAGCGACCATTCCGGCCAAATTTACAGGGTCTTTGGCTGAACCATACTGGGGTGCATAACAAAGCTCAGCCTCTTCCAGATCAAATACAGTGCCGTTTTTTTGAATGGCCATTGCGATCACATCGATCCGTTTCTCTACCCCTTCCCTTCCCACTGCCTGGGCGCCGAGGATTCGACCGTCTTTTTTTGCAAATATTAATTTCATACACATGTGCTTTGCGTTCGGATAATAAGTGGCATGATGATATGGATGCAGATAGACCTTTTCGAAAGGCCCAATTTCTGAGGAACGCGCGGCTCGGATCAATTGCCGCTCTGTCTTCCCGGTGGAAGCGATGGTCAAGCCCAGCACCCCACAGACGGCTGTTGCCTGAACGCCTCTGAATCTAGGTTTTTTAACGCCATTTCCCAGAATAACATCGGCGGCGATTCTGCCCTGGCGATTTGCAGGTCCCGCCAGCGGCACCATGGTCTGGCCGCCCAAAACATAATCCTTAACTTCAACAGCATCTCCCACCGCCCATATGTTATCATCGCTTGTGCGCATCTGGTCATCGACCCAGATACCGCCACATTCTCCTATCCGCAGCCCTGCGGCTTCGGCAAGTTCGATTCTGGGACGAACGCCGATACATAGAATCACAAGATCTGCCTCGATCTCTTTACCGGAATCCAAACATACGCAAAGAGATGCACTGGAGCCTTTCCTGAACGCAGATACTGGGCTGCCTAAATACAGATCGACTCCCCGAGCTCTAAGATGATCGTTGATAATAGCGCCCATTTCTGGATCCAGGGCGGGCATCACGTGTTTCTGCATTTCTGCGATGCTCACGCCAATTTTCCGGCGTATTAGGTTTTCAGCCATCTCTAACCCGATAAATCCGCCTCCCACCACGACCGCTCGTCTGGGATTGTTCTCGTTAATCCATTGCAGGATTCTCCGGGTATCCGGTATGGTCGAAACAGTGAAGATTCCAGGCAAAGAAACTCCGGGAATGGTCGGCCGTATGGGCTCAGAGCCTGGTGAGAGAACCAGGGCATCGTAATTTTCTCTGTAAACTTCTCCTTCGGTAAGACTTTCGACTTCAATGGATTTTTCTTCTCGCAAAATTCTTCGAACATTGTGCTGGATCCTTACATCGATTTTAAACCTGTCCCGGAAAAGCTCGGGGGAAGCAACCAGCAGGTACTCTTCTTTGCTGATCACCTTGCCCACATGATAAGGAAGTCCGCAATTGGCAAAAGATACATAGGGCCCACGCTCAAGCATTATAATTTCTGCATCTTCTGAAAGCCTTCGTGCTCTGACTGCACAGGATGCGCCTCCAGCTACACCTTGACTTACGAAATCACTGCCGATGACAGTATGCAAACATCGATTTGATAATCCTGCAACCAGACAGGCTTCATCAAGCAGATACTCAAATCACAAATGAAATCATCTTTCAAGAGTCTACAAGAATAAACAGCAGTTCTCTGGGAGCTCCGTTGTTGCAAAACGACTCAAAAGACCCAGTGGTCAGAACCTAAAAGATTTCATTGTAATTATCACCTGTAATATGTTATATTTTCCTGCAAAACAAATTACACAAGCATCCTTTGTAGTGTAAGGTTGATTTTAAAATCCAGCATAGCGTTAAACATTCTGGACGCTGTGTATGTATGCGCAATGATCTATGTCGTTCTGTATAAAGGGCTTTACATCGCATGAATTTTGCTGAAGAATCTGCCAATCGATATCAGGAAGATACACAAGGCAATGCGCACAACCGTCCGGTGCTTCTTAACGATCAGCAGGGCATTGAAGAAGAAGGAAATTATGCTCGGGCAAAAAAACGCCTCTTCATCAGTTTGGTGATGGGCACCTGTACGCTGGTCTGTCTGGCTCTGGTCACTTTATGGATCGTTCCGTTCATCGGCCTTACCAACA
>JAFDFZ010000253.1 GCA_019309565.1 Deltaproteobacteria bacterium | reverse complement strand
TCCGTTAGGATGGGTTTTCCCTGTCGAATGGCATTTATTCCTGATTCAACCGCTCTCGGATGAAATCGAACGGTTTCCATATATTCAAAATCAGCAGAGGCATGAATCATTCGCTTCACAATCGGCCACTGGGAATCCGAAAAACCATGATCGCCGGCCTCCCTGTCTATGATTTTAAAACTTAAAGACTCAATTTCCTTCGGTTTCACAGTACATAAACCTTTCTTGTTTATACTGCTCGCATACCTTTACAAAGTAATCAGCCACATCCAAACAGCTTGCAAAATGAAGGTGAATATAGCTTCCCAAACAACGTCCGATCTGAAACCCTTCTTTTGATGCTTGTGAGTCGATATTAGAAGAAACCCGGTACACCAACTCCGGCTTATGAGGCCCTGGAATTAATTCAGAGTAATGAAACTCATGGCCCCGTACTGTCTGCTGCGGTTTCCCAAGAATCGTCTCTTTAACGAACACAACTTCACGATACCCTAATTGCCTTAATCCGGAACACATCCGAGCGGTAAAAGGAAAGCAGCCAACCATGGGATAGTGGTTACCCTGCAAATCAACAAGTCCGGAACACAAATACATGAACCCGCCGCATTCACCATAGATCGGCATTCCGTTATCATGCCGTTCGCGTATCTGCCTTCGCAGGGAGCGGTTCTCAGAAAGCCGCTGGGCGTACAGTTCCGGATAACCACCCCCGAAGTACAGCCCATCAAGATCATCGGGCAAGGCGGTATCACCCATGGGTGAAAAATAGACTATCTCCGCACCATGCGCCTTGAGCAAATCCAGATTATCCTGATAATAAAAGCAAAAGGCATTGTCCCTTGCGATTCCAATTCTTACCTTGCTTCCCGAAGCTTCGATGTGAATCTTTTCCGAAGCCAAGGCAGGTTTCACGCTTGGAAGAAGATCAAGCAGGGCATCCACCCTGATACTTTCATCGATCATATCCGCAAGCTTAACGATGGTGTCTTCGGTCAACGGATGATCCTCTCTGGTGACCAGTCCCAGATGTCGATGTGGAATGGAGATCGTCTCATCACGCATAATGCCGCCTAAAAAAGGCATCTTCGTATTGCCTTCAACAGCCTCCTTCAAAAATCTTAGATGTCTTCTGCTGGCAACGTTGTTAAAGACAACGCCGGCGAACTTGAGTTCCCTGTCGAATCTTTCAAACCCTTGAACGATCGCTGCAGCACTGCGAGCCATGCTGTTTGCATCAACTATCAGTAAAACCGGAAGCCCCAACCATTTGGCAATCTGGGCGGTGGAACCCGATTCGCTCCGCCCGTCGTATCCATCGAAAAGACCCATCACCCCCTCGACAACGGCAATATCTGCGCTCGCTGTATGGTTACGGAAGCTTTCAAGATTCTGTGATTTCGATAACATCCAGCCATCTAAATTTCTGCTGACACAACCACTGACCCTGCTGTGATGTCCAGGATCGATAAAATCCGGCCCGACCTTAAAGGGTGCAACGTCAAACCCCCTCCTTTTAAAAGACGCTATCAGACCGAGAGTTACGGTCGTCTTGCCGCTGCCGCTCTTTGTTGCTGCTACAACAAGCCCTTTGATGATAACCTCCCCTATTCCAAAGATCGACCACTTTCCCTTTAAAACGCTTCAGTTGCCGAATCCAAAGACAAGCCCCCATCTCTTCCGAAGGTTGTCCGAGCAAAGCGGATCTGTCACGTGTATTATTTCATCAAATCATCAAAAAAATGACACGATAAAATCCGCTTAACAACAATCTTTAAGCTTTCTTGCCATGGCTTGGTGGATATGCCAAATCGTGCTCTGATTCGCTCGCAATTTAGAGCAGAATATACCGGTCGTCTTGCTTTTGTCGGATAGGAATCGGAAGATACAGGCCGAACCTGCGGGCTTAGCTTTTCACCCGATTCTCTTACCGCCTTAAAAATAGCTTCAGCAAAACAAAACCAGTTGGTAATGCCTTTACCGCAATAGTGATAAGTTCCCCAAAATCCTTTTTTGAGCAGCCCTGCGATGGTGAATACCGCTTCGGCCAGATCCGCTGCGCTGGTGGGACATCCGTGCTGATCGGCCACCACCGAAATCGACTGTTTTTCCCTGGCCAGCCGGAGCATTGTCTTAACGAAATTGTTTCCATATGCACCATACAGCCAGGAGGTTCGCAGGATGATATGCTGTTTTAGATGGGTTCGTACGACCTGTTCCCCTTCTGATTTACTTTTCCCGTAAACATTGATTGGATTTACCGGATCGGTTTCAACATATTCGGCGTTTTTAACCCCGTCGAATACATAATCAGTTGAAATTTGAATGAGAGGAATATCATAATAAGAACACGTTTTGGCAAGTATCTCCGGGCCGTCTCGATTAACACGGAATGCAAGATCAACTTCCGTTTCCGCTTCATCGACCCGGGTGAAGGCTGCAGCGTTTATTATGAGATCCGGTCGGCTGGTCTTTACAATACTCTCCACTCTGCTGTGCCGGGTAATATCAAGCTCTTTATGACTGAAACCCAACAGATGGTGTTTCCAGCGGAAGCCCTGGTTCATCAATTCACGACCAAGCTGGCCATCGGACAGATGCGGATTCTTTACCGGCCAATTAATACCAATCCCGGGATCGCACCAGAGGATGCCTTTCTCGTCCTCTGGATGATAAAACTCCGTACACTTGTAAAGTACAAGGGCGGTGGGGATGACTTTCATGTCGTCTTCTTTTCCAATCGAAGCATATCCAGAAGGTATTTGCCGTAACTGTTGTGCATTAACGGTTGTGCAAGCTTCTCCACCTGACGTTCGTCAATATATCCCATGCGATAAGCGATCTCCTCAAGACAGGCGACTTTCAGGCCCTGTCTTTTCTCGATCACTTCGATAAACTGAGAGGCTTGCAGCAGAGAGTCATGAGTTCCGGTATCGAGCCATGCGGTTCCTCTTCCCAGCTTTTCGACACGAAGCTTTCCCA
>JAFDFZ010000098.1 GCA_019309565.1 Deltaproteobacteria bacterium | reverse complement strand
CATTGTTGGTAGAGCTGTCTGGAAATTAGGAATCATTCTCATTTACACGCCATGCAGATTATGATAGAGATTTAAAAATTCTTTTATCCCGGCCAAACAGCTGGTTCGGTAAACTCCTTAATTACAGGCAGAAGATTTTGGTCGTGTTGTATTCATATACTCAAATTTCGCACCCTATTTTACCGTAAAATTGGCAATGGATGTTATGTCGAATAAAATTTTTAAAGGCAAAATAATTACACCGAAGCTCTCAGGGGGCAACCATTACGAACCATCGGGGCCAGGCACAAGGAAACGGCCACCAAGCAGCGGAAGATCTTGTTACTTCTGGTTTAGGCGCTTTGTTGACTACTATTGTGCCGTTATCGAAGTGTGATAGAATGTATTTTGCCTTCAAAAATTTCATTCGACCTCATCATATAATGCATTTCAAAGGATTAGGGGTGTGAAACTTGAGTATATTATGCCCCCTATGAACATAACGAGCCCTTATGGCTGTTGTTTATCGTACAGCAGCCCCTTTTGAAGAAAGGATGCTTCGGCGGTGAGTAGCGCACAGGTTTCAAGCGGTGAATCCCAGCGCATACACCGGCTGGTGGTGCTCCCTCTGGGCAAATCCATAGAGATCGCGTACAAGAGTATCAAAGTACGTTTTTTTCGATCGCTCATCACCACAATGAGCCTGGTGCTGGCGGTGTCTTTCTTGAGTTTTGTTCGGGTGAGCAACGATGTGGCAAACGGGCTTCTATCCAGTGGAGACGACAGCCTCAGACAGGTGCTCATCCGATCCGGTTACGATCTCAAACCGCAGGATACCACTGTGGGCAGCAGCCCTAAACAGCGGTGGATTATCATTCTGTCATTGCTTGTCTGCGTGGTTGGAATAGTCAATGCCCAGCTTATGGCGGTAACCGAACGGTTTAGGGAAATCGGCACCATGAAATGCCTTGGAGCATTGGATCGATTCGTTCTCAGGTTGTTTCTTCTGGAAGCCGCCATGCAGGGCCTGGCCGGAGCAGGAGCGGGAAGTATTGTCGGGGCGTTTTTTGCTTTACTCAATTCGGTTTTTCGGTTTGGCTGGCTGTCCATCACCACGGTATCATGGAATAATGTTTTCATATCCGTGATATTTTCAATAGTGATAGGGTGTTTGCTCAGTTTGCTGGGAGTTCTCTACCCGGCTCTTCTGGCTTCCCGCATGCAACCGGTTGAGGCTATGCGCATGGAGCAGTGAGCGGACATTGCGGAAGGTAAACAGGAAAAAATCTAAGGCAGAGAAGTTTTTATGGAAGACGGAAATAAAATTGTAAGAGTATCCAAAGTAACCAAGGTTTTTCAACTTGGAAAGGTTGAGGTGCATGCTCTTAAAGGAATAGACCTTGAGATAAACACAGGCGACTATATTTCAATCATGGGACCATCGGGTTCCGGCAAGAGTACGCTGTTTAACATGATTGGCGGCCTAGATAAGCCCACCTCGGGGAAAGTGTTCATCGATGACGTGGATATCGCTCAGTTAGACGCCTATGAGCTTGCATGGCTGCGGTGCAGAAAAATCGGCTATATCTTTCAGACCTTCAACATTATTCAGGTAATGACCGCTTTAGAGAATGTTACACTTCCCATGATTTTTGCCGGAATCTCCAATGATGAAGCGGTTGAGAAGGGAATGCGTCTTCTTGATCTGGTTGGGCTCAAAGATAGGTTCCAGCACAAACCCTTTGAGCTTTCCGGAGGCCAGCAACAAAGGGTGGCGATTGCCCGTGCGCTTGCCAACGATCCAGCCATCATTCTGGCCGATGAGCCCACCGGCAACCTCGATTTAAAGACCGGAGAGGAGATTATCACGCTTCTTAAAAACTTAAGCAAGGATCGAAATGTTACCGTCATCTCCGCCACCCATGACATCAAGATGCTTAATGTATCCGACCAGGTGGTCTGGATCCGCGATGGTATCATCGACAGGATTGAAGACCGTGAAGAGCTTTCCATATCCGTGGGAAAGGTAGAAGAGCTTTAAGAGCTCTATCGCAGGAAAACACCCGTGAATCACAACCCGACATCAGGCCGGTTCAAACTGGCAAGCCTTTTGATAGCAGCCTTTCTATGGGTTTGTTTTTCGGTTCCATCGATCTCTGCGATCGATCAACCGGAGGCTGAAACAAAGTTCATGGATCTCATCCGCCAGTTCTCTTCATATAACGACCGAAGCGCGGGAACCCCAGGGGCCAGGAAGGCAGCTGAATATATAAAAAAAACATTTACCGAGATAGGACTGACCGAAATCGGCTACCAGCGCTTTGCCATACCTGCGCTTCACCATAAGAAAACCACCCTCCGCATCCCATCGCGCAACGTTACTGTTCCCATCAACCCGCTTCGGATTAACGCCATCTCTCCTGGCACCATTGCAGATGAAGCCATCTCAGGCCCGCTTATCTATGCAGGCTATGGTGAATTGAAACACCTAAACGGAAAACAGATTGCCGGGGCTGTGATACTGATGGAATTCGACTCGGGCAAAAACTGGCTCCATGCAGCTTCCCTTGGAGCCAAGGCTTTAATATATGTGGATCGTGGCTCAAAGAGCAATACTTTTTTTAACGAGAAACTGGAATTGACCCCTATTCGGTTTCCGCGATTCTGGATGCCTCTTGCTGCGGCACGAGAGCTTTTCGGTTCATTTGAATCTGCTCCTGCAGGGCAAATTGAGCCAAAGGTTCAGTTAAGCTCAGACATCAAATGGAAACCGGAAACCGGCGCCAACATATACGGTATCATTGAAGGATCGGCTCCGAAGCTTAGAGAAGAACTAATCATTGTCGAAGCGTTTTACGACAGCACCGCCTGGGTGCCCGGCAAATCTCCGGGTGCAGATGAGGCTTGCGGCATTGTAACCTTGCTTGAACTGGCTCGCAGCCTTAAGAAATCCCCGCCCGCAAGATCCATCCTTTTGGTTGCCACAGACGCTCATGCGCATACTCTTGCCGGCATGCGAGAGTTGATCTGGAGCATTAAAGAAAGATCTAGAAAAATTAGAAAAATGAAAAAACGACTTTGGGCAATGGAAAAATCATCGCAAGCCAGTGTCAAACTGCTCAAAAAAATGACGTCCAAAACCGGGTGGGATCGGCTGGCGGCAGGTCCAGAAACATCCATTCGGATGAAGGAAGTGTTGGCAGAACGTATGAAAACAGAGGTGGACATTCTATCCCGCAGACTCATGCGGTTGCGCATGCAGGAAAGAAACGAAGATATCGACTGGAAGATAAAGGCTCTTGCCCGGGATCGACTGGTGTTAAGGCGGCTTGTGTGGAAAAACAGCTTTTCAGACCTTCCTGAAGATGAGCGCATCGCTGCCATGCGGCTGGTTCCACTGGCGCTTAAAGATCAGCAAGCGGTATTATTTGATGCCAGAACACAGCGAAAACAGCTTCAATCCTCAATGAAACTTCGCTCTCTGGTAAAATCCAAAGATATAGCAGCGGTCATCTCTTTGCATCTGTCAAGCCACGGAGATGGTGTGGGCGCATTTAACAGGGGCTGGCTTTATCCGCTAAAGCCCACCATCGACAGGGTAAATGCATATAGCGCCATCGATGAGGCGCTTACAGAGGCTGCAGCACGAGTAGAGTCTTCCCTGCAACTTAAAGGGCTGTTTAAAGACACCCTGCGTCCCAGCCGTCTCCGCCCCTGGCAGAGCTACTTTCTGGATCGACCTCAACTGGGTGGTGAAATCAGCTCTCTTGCGGGGTATGTGGGAATAACGCTGGCAACCGTCAACGACGCACGCCCCCTGTGGGGGACCCCCTATGATGTACCGGAGTCGGTAAATGGCGCGTCTGCCGTAAAACAAAGCGCCTTGGTTTGCGGGCTGATCCGGCAACTTTCTGAGGCTCCCAGACTCTTTTCCGGTGTGCTGCCGAGAGATGGTTTTGGTGTCGTGGCAGGACGGGCGAAGTTTCTTCGCCATGGCGAGTTGTTTGCCGATCAACCGGCCCCGGGTGCCATGGTTTTATCTTACCAGCACATGACCCGTTACTATAACATGGTGGATTCTGCGGGTACTTTCATCATCAAGGGGGTTGCAGATAAAAAGCACGTGCTGCACAAGCTGATCATCGAGGGATACCGGTTTGACCCCGAAACAGGAGAGACCATATGGGCCATAGACAAGAAAAAGACCGGTAAATCCGCTTATCGGGTCAAAATGAGCCGCCGCTATATGGAAACGGATCTGATCATGTTCGCCTGTAAACAGACGACTCTTTTCAATCTGCTCGAACCTCGCAACTTCCGCTATATGACCAAGATCAAGGTACTTGATGCGCGGCGCGAAGCTCCTCCATTGCGCTACTGGTGGAGCCGAATCGATACATGGTCTTCCACGATTACATCCATTTGTCTGGAATCCGGCACCAGGATGAAAATGACACTGTCAGACAGCGTTTTAAGCAAGAAGCTGATCCTGACCCATGCCACCCCTTCCAACCCGCAAGGAGTAGGGTACCTGGTGGATGACTGGCCGTTCATCCACCGAACATCCTATCGGGTGGCCCTGGATATGTGGTCGCTTCTGGCACCCCGAATAGCCAACCTTGAAAACCACGGCATATACAATGAAAGAATCCGCAGCCTCCAGCAGGAGGGCACGCAGGCCCTGCAAACAGCCACAAAGGCACTTGAGGATAAACAGTTCGATCGCTTCTTCGAAGCCTCCAAGCGTGCATGGGCACTTGCATGCCGCGTGTATGATGCTGTGGAGAAAACTCAAAAGGACGTTCTTTTTGGGGTATTGTTCTACATCGCTCTTTTCGTTCCTTTTGCATTCTGCATGGAACGGCTCTTGTTTTGCTATTCCAACATCTATAAAAGAATCGTTGCGTTTACTGGCATTCTGGTTTCGCTGATCGCCGTCATCTACATCGTTCATCCGGCATTTCATCTGGCCTACAGCCCTATGGTGGTCATTGTCGCCTTTTTTATCATGGGCCTTTCGTTGATGGTCACCCTGATCATTTTCTTTCGATTTGAACAGGAGATGGCGCGGTTACAGCGCCGCGCACAGCATCTTAAGACAAATGAACTGAGTCTGTGGAGAGCCTTTGTGGCTTCTTTCATGCTGGGAGTCAGCAATTTAAGACGTCGCAGGCTTCGCACGGGGCTTACCTGTGTCACCCTGATCATCCTCACTTTCACCATCATGAGCTTTACATCGGTGAAAACCATGCGGCGACATACGCGCCTGTTCTATCGGCCTACCGCACTGTACCAGGGGTTTTTCTTAAAGAATGCCGGCTGGAAAAGCTTGCCTGCCGAGGCGCTGGGGGTGTTTTTCAACGCGTTTGAACAAACAGCAACGGTGGTACCAAGGGTCTGGCTGGAAACGGATGATAGAACCCGCCCTACACGAATTCCGGTACGTTTCGGTGACCGTGTTTTCGAAGCCCAGGGGTTGGTGGGCCTGTCTGCTGACGAACCAGTGGTGACCGGTATCGATCGAATTCTGGTGGGCGGCAGATGGTTTCATGAGCAAGAACGCCATGCAATTTTACTGCCCGATACTCTTGCTGCTGCAATCGGCATCGATCCAAGGAATCCCAGCGAAAAAACGGTCACCCTCTGGGGGGTTCCATTTCAGGTGGTGGGCATCTTTTCCGGTCAAAAACTGCAGAACTTTCAGGATCTAGATGGTGAGCCCCTGACCCCGGTAACATTTCCCAGTGAGATTTCAATGGAAATTACCGATGCAGAGATGGAAGCCCTGGAGTCGGGGGAGGATATTGAGGTCTTCCAGAGCCGTTACCAGCATGTTCCCGGAAAACTGACACTGATGATTCCCTATCGAACACTGCTTGCAGCAGGCGGACAATTAAAAGCTGTGGCAATCCGGCCCTTTCGCATCGAAAGCATCAATAAAGCTGCAGAGGATATGGTAGACCGTTTCGGGCTTATACTTTTCTGCGGTGAAAAAAAGGGAACATTCCTGTATACCGCAAGCGACACCATGAGTTATAGCGGAGTGCCCAATATTGCCATCCCGCTTGTAATCTCCATATGTATCGTGCTCAATACGATGATCAGCAGCGTTTACGAAAGAAAGGGGGAAATTGGCATATACACCTCGGTGGGTTTGGCCCCATCCCACGTCTCTTTTTTGTTCATAGCCGAAGCACTGGCCTTTGCGGTGATAAGTGTGGTACTCGGATACCTCCTGGCACAGACAACCGCCAGTCTGTTCGCCGGAACGGCACTTTGGTCCGGCATCACGGTAAATTATTCTTCAATGGCAGGGGTTGCCGCCATGGTACTGGTAATCCTTGTGGTTCTGATATCCGTGCTTTATCCTTCCAGGGTGGCCGCAGAAATCGCCATCCCGGATGTAAACCGCTCCTGGAAGCTTCCGGAGCCGAAAAACAACATGCTTGAACTGACACTGCCCTTCTTGATGAAATTTGCGGAACACAAGAGTATCGGCGGATATCTGCTGGAATATTTCCAGGGACATCAGGATGTATCCCACGGCATTTTCGCCACGGGCGAGATCCACCTGAGCTTTGTATGTCCCACACTGAAAGAAACCGGCTCCGAGCAAAGGGCCTGCGACAGCACCTGTAGCAAGGAAGCCTGCCTGCGGTTTAACTCGAGGGTCTGGCTGGCGCCGTTTGACTTTGGAATCATGCAGCAGGTTGAAATAGAGTTCTGTCCGGCTTCAGAAGAGAAAGGGTATTATGAGATCAAGATCCTACTGATTAGAGAATCCGGGGAGGCCAATGCGTGGCTTCGAATCAACAAAGGATTTCTTAATGCCATACGCAAACAGCTCCTGATTTGGCGATCCCTTGACAATGAATCTCGTATTGAATACGAAAAACTGCTGACTGATGCTTTTAAGACTGCAAATTCGAGCACAGTTGCAACCGGCGAATCATGACCCAACATTCAAGTGCTGAAAAAATACACACAGGGCACAGCTCTGCCTGCCGGCCAATTCGCATCCGTTCCATCCTCCTGGGAGTGACACTTGCTTTGGCGATTTGTGCCATTACACCGTTTAATAATGTCTATCGACAGGCAACTCCGTTAGGTGGTGGTCACTTCCCCCTGGCACCGTTCTTTGTGCTGATATGGTTGACGATTATCATCGCCATTGTTCAAAAAATAGCGCACCGAAACTGGCTTACAGGAAGAGAGCTTCTGGTTGCCTGGATTCTCATGGTGCTCGCTTCCGGAATCGCCTATACAGGATTGACCCGCACATTTTTCATCAATCTCACAGCCCCATACCATTTTGCAACGGTGGAAAATCGCTGGGAAGAGATGCTACACCCCCTGCTTCCAGAGCTGTGGTATCCTCAGGACCTGGCTGCGATTGAAAATCTTTACAATGGTCTTGCAGGCGGCCGTCAGATGGGTTGGATGCAAGTATTAAAACAGATTCCCTGGCATGTCTGGATGACACCGCTTGTGGTGTGGGGGATCTTCATATTTCTTTGCTACTTTGTCATGGTTTGCATTGTAAATATGCTAAGCAGCCAGCCGCTTTATAATGAGCGGATGAATTTTCCCCTGTTGCAAGTACCTGAATTGATGAAAGACGCTCTTGATGAGAAAGAACTGTGGCGGTTTCTTTCCAACCGGTTTCTTTTAGCCGGGATACTGGTTCCCGTTTTTTTGCATCTGTTAAACGGCCTAAATTTTTATTTTCCTGTCGTACCCCGGATTCCCACTTTAATTTTAGCGGGGCACTATTTTCCAAAACACGGCCTTTTTTCGGGCTTTTACAAACTGAAAATTTACATTTATCCGGCTTTTATCGGCTTTGCTTTTCTTGCAACAAAGCAAATATCATTTTCATTCTGGTTCTTTTTTGTCCTGGGCGGGTTATTGGTGGGACTGCTCGGTGTTCTGGGTTACAATATCCCTTCGGCTGCCCTTGGAATTACCTTCGGCCCAACGCTCTCACGACCGGATGAAGCTCAGATGATCGGCGCTTACGGGATCTTCTTTATTTTCCTGTTCTGGCTGGCAAGGCATCATTTTGCCAGGGTGCTGCAGATGGGTGTTGCTTTCAGAAGCGGAAATCTGAGCGATGCAGAATGGTTTCCCATCCGGGTTTCATTCTGGGGGTTTGTTGCCGGTGGCCTTGGAATTGTTATATGGTGTCGCTATTTCGGGCTGCCCTTCTTCTTTTCTTTTCTGGTTGTAGGTGCTTTTTTCATGGTAACCCTGGTGGCCATGCGGGTGATCTGCCAGGGTGGCATTGCCTATTTTACCTTAACGGCAGCTCCCATAGACGGCCTGCTTGCTTTTTTCGGGCCCAAAGCCTTCACAAACATCGGCATCCTTGTCGCGGCGGTCGCCCAGAAAGTGCTTTTTGTGGATCTGCGAGAATCGCTGATGCCGTCTCTTCTACATGCCAGCAAGACAACACAAGGAGTCGTCAACCGTAAAATGATACTATCCGGTATCGCGGTGACACTGTTCGGTGCGGTTGCTGTTTCGTTTTTGGCAATGCTTACATTGTGTTATAAGTTTGGCATTCGGGAGCTTGGGCTGGACTGGGCCACCCGGACCACAGTGGCTGTGTACGACAATATTTTCAACCTGGTTGAAACCCCTGTCAAACCCGGCCGATGGGTACTCATCTTTATTGCAGCAGGCGCCTTGGTGATGACCGCTCTCAGCATCTGCTACCATCGCTTCTATTGGTGGCCCATTCATCCAATCGGTTATCTGACAGCTTACAGTTCGGCAATGCAAAAACTCTGGTTTGCCTTCTTTGTTGGATGGCTTTGCAACGCACTGTGCATGCGGTATGGAGGAGTGGCTCTTTTCAAGCGACTTCGTTACTTTTTCATGGGGCTGATCATAGGAGACTTTCTGATGGGAGGCATATGGGCTGTTGTGGGAATTTTCAGCTTTGCAAGCTATCAGGTGTTGCCGACATGACGGCAAAAGGCCAAGAGAGGTATAGAACAGCTTCTGCCCTGGGGCGCTGCAAACTCTGGGCAAGGTGCCAGTACCATGTATGAGGATAAGGAATTACAAGAATACAGAGACCTTCTAAAGCCACCCGATCATTTTGAAGAGGGCTTTGACTGGAAGACCATCGTGGGCTCCATATTCATCGGTTTCCTCATGATGCCCGGCAGCATGTATCTACAACTGGTTATCGGCACCGGAATCGGCCCGGCCGCCCGGTGGGTAACCATCATTCTATTTACGGAAATGGCAAAGAGATCCTTTACGGAACTCAAGCAACAGGAGATTTTTATCCTCTTTTTCATGGCAGGTGCTTCTCTGGCATCTCCGTTTCAGGGGCTGCTGTGGAACCAGTACCTTGTTCAATCGGACGCGGCCCGGATGCTGGGACTGACGGAATTTATTCCCCGATGGGTGGCCCCTCAGCCTGAGTCGGAATCGCTGGTTGAGCGGACTTTTTTTCATCGAGACTGGCTCATTCCCATTCTGCTGCTTATGGGCACACAGTTTATCCAGAGGGTGGATCACTTCGGACTGGGTTATGCACTTTACCGAATCACCTCCGATGTCGAAAAACTGCCGTTTCCCATGGCACCGGTCGGGGCACTGGGGGTTATGGCGCTGGCTGAATCTACTGAAGAAAAACAGAAGAGCTGGAAATGGCGGGTATTTTCCATCGGAGGCGTTATAGGGCTTTTGTTTGGAGCGTTATATGTTTTACTGCCCGCTGTGTCGGGTCTTTTTCTAAGTGAACCGATCCGCCTGATTCCTATCCCCTGGGTTGAACTGACCCGCCATACCGAAGAGGTGCTGCCGGCGGTCGCCGCCGGGATTCAGCTTGACCTGGGACTTATTTTTATCGGCATGGTACTTCCCTTCTGGGCCGTGATCGGAGGGTTTATCGGACTGGTCATTACCGTTGTGGCAAATCCCTTTCTTTTTCATCACGGCATCTTAAAACGCTGGCATCAGGGGATGGGAACCGTAGATACGGTATTTGCGAACAACTTCGATTTTTACATGAGTTTTGGTATCGGCCTTGGGCTTGCCATCGCCTGCGTTGGCATCTACCATGTGCTGCGTTCCTTTACCGATACCGGCACCGCTGAGCGTGGAAGCTTCAAAGACCTGTTTCGCCCCCCACCCGGAAGAGGAGATTTCAATTTTTGGATTTCCATTGGAATCTACGTTTTTTCCACCCTGTCTTACGTTGGACTCTGTGTTTGGCTTGTGCCAAACTTTCCATGGATCTTTTTTCTGGGATACGGATTTGTTTATACACCGGTTGTCTCCTATATCACAGCCCGTATGGAGGGGATTGCGGGGCAGTTTGTAAGTCTTCCACTTGTTCGAGAAGCCAGTTTTATTGCAGGTGCAAAATTTTTCGGCTACCATGGTATAGAGATCTGGTATGCTCCTATCCCTATCCATAATTACGGGGAGGCAACCGTGAATTTCCGGCAGGTGGAGTTGACCGGAACCAGCATCCGCGGGGTAATCAAGGCTGAAATCGTAGTGTTCCCTGTGGTCCTGGTGGCAAGCCTGCTGTTTTCACAGTTTATCTGGCGACTTGCCCCCATACCATCCGGCAGCTATCCATACGCACAGGAAATGTGGCATCTTCAGGCACTTAACACCCTGTTGATGCAAACATCCACCCTGGAAGGAAATTCACTTTTTTTTCAGGCTTTAAAAGCCAGTTACGTGATGGCCGGCCTGGGCTTAGGGGTGATTGCATATCTCATTCTCACAGTGCTGGGGCTTCCTGTCATGCTGATTTATGGGGTGGTACGTGGACTGGGCCAGACCACACCCCATGGGCTTATCCTTGAGGTGGTAGGTGCCCTGCTGGGTCGGTTTTTCTTTCTTAAACGCTATGGTGCCATGTGGCGGCAGTATGCACCTGTATTGCTTGCGGGGTTTGCATGTGGAATGGGATTGACCGGCATGTTTGCCATGGGGTTTACCCTGATTCTAAAATCGTTAAGCCGCCTGGCGTATTAATTGAAAACGATAGCCCCAACTGCGGATACTCTGGTTATCGATACCATTGATTGTCAAATGGCCTTTAACAAAAAAAGGAGTACATATGAAAAGAGGTATGATATGGTTTATATCTGTTTTCCTTTTTCCCGGACTGTGCATCGCCCAGGCGCCCCATGAAATCGCGGGATTTGCGCTGGGAAAAAATATCAATGAATACAAAGACCGAATCCTAACCGAATCCGACCTGCCGGTCCGCTATCTTGAAACCCTCCGTGAGGTGGAGATCAAAGAGGTAGAGGGGTTTAAAAGCGGTCTTATCATATACGGGACTTGCAATGAACCCGGGAAGATCTTGAAAATAAAGCTCAAGTATGCCGATTCTTCCAGGGCATTTTACGATGCCCTTCTTAAACGCTTCAAGCAGCGGTTTGGAGAGCCCAGTGAGTGGAGAGGAGATCCTTTTCACATCGTGATCAACTGGAAGTGGTCATTTACGGATAAAGAGAACAATCGCATCAGCCTTCATCTCCAGCACAACACCAGAGATTTGGAGGAGAAACTTGGCAACTCGGTAAAATTGACGATGACAAGCGGCATTGAAGCAGAACGACACTGTTTTGAAGCGAAACATCAATCCACCGAAAAACCCTCAATGAAAGGGCTGTCACTTAAAATGATGAAAGAGGGTGATTGGGAACGCTTCATCCCGCAGTGAAAAAACGCATCAGAGTGTTTCAAGATGGCTGCCGATTGGAAAGAAACGGGCTGGAACGGAATCCGTTTCATGGCTCCTGCAGGCTGGGAGCCTGTTGAAATCGGAAAGCGTTATCTGTTGCTCCAGGATGAAACGGGTCCTGTAGTTGAAATAAAGTGGGGGGCAATAAAGGGTTCTTTTTCTCATAAAACACAATTACGCGACATCTACCACCTTCTTAAAAAGCAGTCGATAACCGACTCGGGGGAAATCCCGTTACCGCCCCTGTGGCTCGAATCCCTTAAGTCATATGAGGCATCGGGTTTTGCGTGGTCCGGACAGAACGTTTCAGGCAAAGGGGTTATGCTCTTCTGTGCCGAATGTGGAAACGCGACGTTAATTCAATTTTATAATAGAAAACTCGAAAAGTCAGATGAGATTGCCTGCAGGCTTCTGGCATCCTTTATGGACCACCCTGCAAACGGAAAATCAACATGGTCTATCTTCGATGTTCGCGCGCAAATCCCGGAACAGTTTAACCTCATTCAGCATCGGTTCAGTCCGGGAGAATATCGGATCTCCCTGTCAGATGGCCTGCTTAATGTAACCCTGTATCGCTGGGCGCCTGCCTCGGTGTTGCTTTCCGGAAAAAAACTTGAGCAGTTTGCAAAGGCCATGGGCTTCATTTCAGACAATAATCCAATCTATCTCATCGAAGAATCTAAGGATATGCTGGAATGGCAATCGGGGTCTTCCCCTTTGTCCGGCTGGTCAGGATGGTGGCAGCGCATAACCCGTCGATGCTCTGTAATGAGATTTCGTATATGGCATGAAACGGATAAGAACCGTATCCTGGCTATCCAAATAAAAGGGAACAAGTGGTCTGAGCTTAACATTTTAGATGCAATCGCCTCCTCTTATGAAAGCATTTAAAAAGCCGCAAATCAACCGCCAGGATGCGCTTAACAGCAAACCGCTCAAAAACAGAGACGTTCAGGAAAGCCTGCTTGAAACGGGCGAGGTGCTTCTGAGCTATCCCGTTCGCGTTCGACCGTGGGCGGCTTCTCTGATTAAGCGTTTTGGCGGTTCGTCTCATGGAACCCGAAACAAAAAACTTCAATTAGATACCCTGGGCACGGCGGTCTGGAAACTCATCGATGGCAACCGCTCGGTCAGAGATGTGATCAGGGTGTTTTCAGAACAGCATCAACTGCACCCCAGAGAGGCGGAAGTTGCCGTAACGCAGTTTCTTCGTGAATTGGGGAAACGCGGATTGATCGGCTTAAAATAAGGAGGTTATTACGTCTCGATGGTTTGACTAAAAGAGCCGAACAATTTCGATTAAGTATTACAATCAAAAGCCTTTTTTAGCGTTCAGGATTCAGGGGCTCAGCGTTTAAGGAGGGATCGGTGCTCAGATTCAAGGTTATCGGATCAAACCTGAACACTGAACGCTGAACACTCGTATAAGCTGAGGCGACGAAACAATAAGCAACGTGATTTAAAGTCGAAGCAAATTTCAAATATGTTTGGTTAGACCTTTTTCAACGCTTCATCCATAGAAGGTACAATAGGAAGAAATGAATCAAAGCCGGATATTTCAAAAACTTCTTTGACATAGTCTTTCATTGAGCACAGGATAAAATTTCCGTCGGAACGTTTAAGATCCTTGGTGGCCTTTAGTATCACCCTCAAACCGGCGCTTGAAATATAATCGAGATCTTCAAAATCTACGATCATTTTCTTGTATCCCTTCTCTATGGC
Organism: Deltaproteobacteria bacterium; assembly: GCA_019309565.1. Classification (GTDB taxonomy): domain Bacteria; phylum Desulfobacterota; class Desulfobacteria; order Desulfobacterales; family SURF-15; genus JAFDFZ01. The sequence goes on along the minus strand of JAFDFZ010000098.1, from coordinate 1,059 downwards.
ATCAAAGATCTTTTTCTCGAATTCAGGGGATGTTTTCGAATCAAGTCGTCCGGCAAGTTTAAAAATCGATACACCATTTTCTTGCTTTTCAATAATCTTCATCTACCTCCTCCATTTGTTCCCTTAGCTATTACCGGTAAACCCAGACATTCCGTGCAATTGGAGCCTGTAACCCCAAAAAATGTTATTTGAACCGATTTCAAAACGCCCCATTTGGCCCAATCGGTGCTTAAGACCCTCAATATTGCCTTCTTATTGGTTGTAATTCCGTTGGAATGTCCCAACACCAACCTGGCTTACAAGTGTTTTATGAGGGTCAGCAGATTCTTGTTTTTCTGCCGCTTATAATCGATACGGTCCATCATGTTTTTGATAAGATGAATACCGAGCCCTCCAACTTTCCGCTTCTCCATCTCACACTTAAGGTCAGGTTCATCAATGTCCATGGGATTAAAGGGGACTCCATCGTCCTCAATCATAATTGTAACGGTATCATCTTCATGGATGATGGAAAACTTTATGCGATGTTCCTTATCGTCGATAAAGCCATAGGAAATGATGTTCGTAAAAAGCTCTTCAAGAGCAAGATTGATCTCACAGTAGCATCTCTTGGTCAGCCCAAGCTTTGCACAAAATTCATCGAGCTTCTCTTCCAGTATATCCAACTGTGAAAGGTCGTTTTTAAGTTCAAAAGATAGCTTTTTTGATGTCATTACAACAAATTCGATGAGAGGTTAATCCAAATATAAACCGAAAAATCCCATAGGTAAAACGTTTTTTATCTTAAACGGAATATTTGTGAAATATCTTTAGCTTACTTGAAAGCGTAAGGTTATTCTTCAAAATAAATCGCTCCATGAATCATCAGCGACTTGATCATGCCACCATGCGACAGTCAGATCAAACTCATGCATCGGGGCTCGCTGTTTCGGTTCTACATGCATACAGGCCATTTTACTATGTGATTTATGCAACTACGGGGTAAAGTTAAGGAATTTGATCTATTTTTAAAATGAAAGAGCGAAGCGATACCTTAACTTTAGGCACTTTAGATCACTT
>JAFDFZ010000252.1 GCA_019309565.1 Deltaproteobacteria bacterium | reverse complement strand
CCAATTGTATTCGGAGAATTTCCCCAGGTTGCATGCGATCTGCTGTCAGAAAAATTTTCGGATTCGAGCGAGGTCCCGGTAAATTTCTTCCAGGGCTGTGCCGGGGACATTAACGCCAAAGAAATGATGACCGGGGGAGTGAAACGCGCGGAACAATTCGGGCGCTGTCTTGGCCAGACATATGTTAAAGCAGCAAAAAAACTCAAACAGTCCAAACGAAACAGCCTTGCGTATGAAATGGCGATGGTCCCGGTCCCGCTAAAATCGCTGCCGTCAACGCGGGTTCTTCAAAAAGAACTTGATGAAATGAAGGATTTTATTGAACGGGCCGAAAAAGGCGACGAGAACACGCGCGAATGTATCGGATTCAATTTCCCGAAGAATTTGTCACCGTCCTACCGGGCGGATTTAATAAAAGCTGCTATGCCATGGAACAAATGGGCGCCCAACCTCCATAAAAGAGGCAAGGCACACACAGTGCCAAAACATTATATACTTGAAATCTATGTACTGCTGCTTGGCGATGTGGGAATTGTCGGACTTCAAGCGGAAGCGTTTTCCGGGATCGGCCGTTTAATAAAAAAAAACTCGCCCATGCACTTGACAATCCCGTGTGCTTACGCCAACAGTTCCTCCAGTTGTTACATCACCGACAGCCCTAATACCGGCGACCGTGAATATATGAGTTCGCATTATCGGTATACTCGATATTTGCCGCAGCTTAAAAAACCGGCCGGAGATGTTCTTGCCCATAAAGCAGTCCAAATATTGAAAAAATTTTCGAGGAGATAACTTATGGCCATCGAACGTTTTTTAGAAATCGGCAAAGATCCTCAAATCGATGAAGATGTGGTACTGGGTTATAAATATCCGGGATTTTCTGAAAGACTCAAAATCGGCGATTACGCCATCATTCGTTCCGGAACGATTATTTATGCTGACAACGTAATCGGAGACCGGTTTTCATGTGGACACCGGGTATTGATCCGGGCAAAATGCGTAATCGGCAACCGGGTAATAATTCTGCACAACAGTACACTCGAAGGCCGGGTGAAAATCGGTTACGGCGTCAAAATCATGGCACACGTTTATATCCCGAGCACAACCGAAATCGGCAACATGGTTTTCATCGGTCCCGGCACGACATTTCTCAACGACAAATACCCCATGCGACGAAAAGCCCCCGTACAAGGACCCAAAATCGAAGAGCACGTTACAATTGGCGGCGGAGTTACCATTTGCCCCGGTATAAAGATCGGTAGAAACAGCTTTATCGGCGCCGGTTCTGTGGTTTCCAAAGATGTACCGCCCGATACATTGGCCTATGGTGTCCCAGTGAGATTTCATTCCCTCCCGGAAATTTCGGACAAAGGCAATCTGCCGGAATTATTGTTACCGCAGACAGATATCTGGGGCGCGCAATCGGATGAAACCTGGCGCGATGAAAATTTCCCGACAATATAAAAGTCTATGGATAAAAAATGATCGATTTGATTTCGAGACATAAAGACATTAAAGAACCAGGCGATATGATTACCGGTGCAGACCTGATCTTGAATGAGAAAAATAAATATCGATGAAGAGATGGATATTTCATGGAAAGCAGAGAACCATATAAAAGGAGACATCGCTCGTGAGCGCAGATGCGGTGGGAAAAAATCTCTCACGCCTCAAAGCTTTTTGGGCTCGTGAAAACCACGACCGGCCGTTGATCGGGTTCACCGGCGGCTATTTCCCGAGCGAAACAATCCAATTACTTACAGTTCGGGACGGCCAGATTTATCCCGACAGCATAGATATTCCCGCCTTTTTAGCATGTTGCGATGAACAATATTCTGCCTGGGATTGGGCCACAGGCGATTTGTTCTGGTCAGCAGCGCCATTGTGGGGCCTGCCCTGGGTATCTGCTATTCTCGGTCAGCCCCTTTATGCAAGCAGCGAAACGATCTGGACTGAACCTGTACTAAAAAATTATGATAAACTTAATGAATTATGTAATCTTGAGAATAATTTGTGGCTTGATGCGCTCTTGAATCTGGGCTCGCGCCTTGCCGAACATGTACAGGGACGTTACCCCCTGGGCGCAATTTCCTCAGCCGCCCCACTTGTTTTACTGACTGACATGCGGGGGATCACAGAGTTCGGGCTCCATCTGTACGACCCGCCGCAAGAATTGGAAAAAGCTTTAGCAAAAATTACCGACGTTTATCTGAATGTTTTTCAGCGTTATTTTAACTGCATCCCCAAATGGCATGGTGGCTACGGAAGCGGAACTCGCTTTATGTGGGCGCCAGGGCTGTTGGTGGAATACGATGAAGATTCAAGCTACATACTTTCGCCTGAGTTCCAGCAGAAGTTTGTCATGCCCCTACACCGCCGGATTATAGATAGTTTTAATTTTGCTTATTTGCATCTTCATTCTTCACAATTGCACACGTTTGATACGCTGTTGGCTGATGATCGCCTCAAATACTTCGAGCTCACTCCCGATGTGGGTTGTGATATCTCTGAACTTATTCCCTCTATTCAACGGATTCGTGAACAAAAATGCGTTATCGTGCACGGGTACTTGACTGCAGAAGATTTCGACTTGATTATTGAATCAATGCCGCCGGAGGGATTGTGCATTATCAGTCGGGTCAGTGGACCGGAACAGGCGAATCTACTCCAGGATAAAATCATCTAAAGGGATAATTAAAATGAAGAATCTCAACATTGTAGGAAATCCGAAACTATTTGTGGCAGCGCTTTTTTTCTTGTTCGGCTGTGCTTCGGCTTTCAGTCTGGAAGTCGCCGCACCTGAACGC
>JAFDFZ010000251.1 GCA_019309565.1 Deltaproteobacteria bacterium | reverse complement strand
TTCGAATCGATCGATGATCTCTGCATCTGTAGAAGTGGTAACAACATATGGAGGTTCTACCATGATGCCTTCCACTCCGGCTTCGGCAAGCACATTGGCCAGTTCGATAACGGCATCTGCATTGCGTTCTTCCACACCGCATAGAACCGGAACACGATTCTCCACTTCTTTTTTAGCAATGGAGATTAATTGCACCATCTCTTGGAGTTTCAAATTCCAGGATTCTCCGTTGTGGCCTGCTACAACGATACCTCGAGCACCATCTTCAACAAAGCTGTGGATCAATGTTTTGAAGTCTTCTAGGATGATGCGTCCCTGCTCATCAAATGGTGTTACAATGGCAACAAAGGGGCCTTCCCAGTTATCCAGCGATGTTCCTTCCATTCAATATACCTCCTTGAATGATTTCCGTTGGCGGTACCCCCGGCGCTTTGCTTTCCGCCGGGGGTTACCAGCAACAGCCCTAAATTTTCCGATTGGATAATCGTTCAACTGTTTGACACATGATCAATTGCTCTAATTAAGATGGCTTCGTTTCTACTTTATCCAGCCCCGTTCTTTGTAATATCGAGCTGCTCCAGGATGGAGCTCGATCCCTAAGCCTTTCCACATATTCTCTGGATTCCAGGCAGACATGGCCGCCACTGCCGAGGCCAAATATTCTTTGTTTTCAGCCGCAGCTTTTGTCAACACATAAACTACATCTTCCGGAATATCGGCACGCACAAACACCATGAATGGAAGGGCGATGCTCGGGACTGCTTCAGGTTGTCCGGGATAGGTGTTGGCCGGTATGGAAGCATCAATAAGCCCCCACTTATCGACTAAAAATTTTCGGGTTTTTGCACTGATGCCCAGAAATTTCCCTTTTCTGGAGTGTGCCACCTGTTGAATGGCGGAAGAGGGTACCAGAATAAACGAATTAAAAACATCGATGTGACGATCTTTCCAGGCTTTCACCCTCGCTGTTGTACCGGTCAGCTCCCATTTGATACCCTGAGCTTCTGTCTCTGAAAAGGTTAGACCATGAGCGGCCAGAATTTGTTCCATTACAAACCGGTCTCCGGAGCCGGGGGTACCCGTTCCGATGGTCACCTTCATTTTTTTCTCCAGAATCTCGTCGATGGTGGAAACACCCAGTTTCGGATCCGCAATGAAATGTTCCTTGTTGATTATCAGGCCCGTCACTGCTCGCAGATTGGTGTACTTTTTCTTGTACGGTCCTTCAGCGCGGGATGCCAGAATGAGAAAGGGTCCATAAGAAATGCCAAAGTCCGCAATTCCCCTGCCGACAACCTCCGGGTTTCCCTGACCACCGGCTCCAGGACGGACACTGATGGGGCGGCCCACCATGTGCTCATGAGCCTTTTCCACGATGGCCGACGCGATGGGATGCCAGGTACCTCCCACAGAGCCGCTGACAAAAACAAGGTTGGGAGACTTTACCTTCTCCTGTGCTGTGCTCACACCCACAACACAAAAAAGGGCAAACAAAATCAATACACCTGTCATCGAAAACATTGTCTTTCTAGACATTTGAGCCTCCTTTCTTAGCGTTAGAAGTTAATGAAAGCCCTTTGCTGCCCAACCCTATCCTTATTCCGGTCCTTATTCCGGCAGCAAATGGAACCAGCACAGCCTTGCGACTGGCTTAAAATCGACTCGTAAAGAAGTTATGAAGTCGGTTGTACGGTTTGGATTTTTAGTTTTTCTCAGTGAAATCATTAAAATAATCAGGACAATACCTTCGCACGTCAAATAGTTCAGCACCTTCCGGAACCGATCCGGAAAGAATCCACTGTGCCATCATATCTCCGATAATTGGTGCCAGGCTGAACCCTGCCGATCCTCCTGACATGATATACCATCGCTTGTCATATGGAGGAAGCTCACCCATCATAAAAAGCCGATCAGGGCTTTGTCCCTGGAAACCCACCCAGGAGCGTAGAATCCGAAATCGCTGTATGGCCGGGACCGCACGACTTGCCCAGGCAATATTTCCTCTAAAATTGAAAAGGTTGACCTGTTTTCGACCTGTGTATGGGTTACCGTCTCCGCGCCATGCACCACCGATGAGTATTCGGCCATTTAGCTGTTTCAGTGTCAAATTGCCCCGAATGTGCGTGATGATATGGGGTATGATGAGCGGCCCCGGTTCAGTAACGGAAACCATGTTCACCACCCAGGTGATGGGTAGTGAAACGCCCATCATGGCACTGATGGATGCTGCCCATGCGCCGGCCGTATTGATCACCTTTACGGTTGTAATGGATTCAGATGGTGTTTCGAGTCGAATGTGACTTCCCTCGTCAATGATGCGTTTTACCGGTGAATGATCCAAAATGCGACCCCCCAGTCTGACAACCGCTTTTGAATACGCATACACCGTCTTAAAAGGATCGGCCAGGCCATCCAAATGACAATAGGTGGCAGCAACAACCTGCTCGCCGAGATAGGGTGCTACTTGTCGCAAAGTTTTACCGTTTACATACTCTAACGGCACGCCTGCAGCCTGCTGATGAGGAATGCGATCTCTCAGCATGGCAGCGTCTTCTGGCCCATGAGCAATTCGAAAGCCGCCGCGCCGCTCATAGCCCACATCAAAATCCAACTCTTCTGATAGTTTTTCCCAGCGGTAAGCTGCTCGAACAGTTGCCGGGAGCATTTTCAGCGGCTTGTTTTGAACACCGATAGAGCCTGCATTAGCGCGTGAGGCTTCCATTCCTACCTGACCGCGTTCTATGATCAATACATCGCTGCCGGATTCAAGCAAATGATAAGCCGTGACGAGCCCATAAATACCCCCTCCAATAA
>JAFDFZ010000250.1 GCA_019309565.1 Deltaproteobacteria bacterium | reverse complement strand
AATAAGTTAATAAGTTAACTGCGTTATATATTGAAATGACGAGAGAAAATACTGGCACAAGCTTTTATAAAACTTCGGCCGCCTTCTGCGACTTTGAGCAGCAGCCAGATCATTTGCAATCAAAATCTCATTGACTGTTTTGGAACTCAGATCAATGTCATCTTCTTTCTTCAGTTTCGCTGTAAACTGCTTTAGCCGGATACGTTTTTGCCGGGCGTACCACGGTCACAAGGGGGTAGCCGTTACCGGTTACCCCCCTTGGTTTGTTTAGTATATGGTAATACCAAAAATTTTCAGTGATATGAACCCTGATCCTATCGGTATTCAAGCGTAAAAGTTTCCCAAGGACCTATAGCGTTTCGGTTGGCATAAACAAGTTGTCCCCCGCCGCCCTCAGCACATATTAGCTGGCCGTTTGAGGCTCGCAGCGCGATTTTGTTGCCGCCAAGATCAATCTTCTCGAATGTTTCCCATGCCCCCACCGCGTCTCGATTGGCATATATGAGGTCACCCCCTCCACCTTCGGCACACAGATACTGGGTGTTGTGTGCCCTTAAAGCGATGTTGCCAGCTCCCAAATCTACCATTTCAAATGTCTCCCATGGGCCGGGCAGGTTGCGATTGGCATAGATTGCCTGGCCACCGCCACCTTCGGCAACCAGGTATTGGCCGTTGCTGGCTCTTAAAGAAACGCGAGTGGCTGTGGAACCGCTTCCGTATATGTATCTGATGCCATTAATATCGTCCCATAGGGGTCTTTCCGGTTGATCTTGGTTTGCGACCCCATACATTACAGAATTTCCTATATAATAATCTTCATACTGATCATCCAGCCCGAGGGCGTGGCCTAGTTCATGCACCGCCACACGCCTGAAATCATAAATTGTTTCCCCGATTAAATATCGGTCCATCTTTCCGCTGTACACATCCCAGTACAAGTTTGAATTGAAAATGATGTCGGTTTCGATAAAAGAGCCATCAAACATGAACCATGATAAGGTTACCGCTACGGCATTGTTAAAGTCCAAACCGCACAAGCTGTGACTGAATTTCCAGCTATTTTTATAATCTATATAACAAGGATCTAAATAACTGGCATAATAATAGTATCTAAAATTAGAAAGATTGTTCCACCTGTTCATAGCCTGAAGAAAAGCATCATTCCAGAAACTGCTGCTGCCATATGCATAAAAGGCAGCCCATGAACCAGCCCAATAGACTCCTTTCCATTTGTATGCTGAAGATTGGCTATGGAAAATGATTCCTGTAAAAATAATCAAAATCCAGATTACAATCTTTTTTCTTTTCATTGTCCCTCCTCCATAACGTTACGGATGCGTTGTTTAAAATCCTCCAAAGGTATTGAACGGACGGCCTTGGATAGATTTTTTCTGTTCTTGTTGCGTATTACCGGAACAACGACATCCATACTGGTTTGCTCACTTGCTATTACTAGATAGTGTCCTTGATGCCACCCGGAAAGCGGGTGGATATGCTGTTCTTTCAGCGTTTTTACAAAATAAATTCCTCTTTCACCGACCTCGGGCATTCGCATATCTGAAACTCTTAGGATGCGATCTCCCTGTGGCCCACCCATAAACCCCAACTCGATGGTTTGATCCGGATAGTTCCCCTTGATGACCTCGATGATTTCAAAAACAAAATAGGTAAATGGCATACCACTTGTGGGGGATGGCCGAGTTTCCTTTGAAATGGCCCGTCCTTCGAAAATCAACTCGGATTCCTGTGCCACTCGATTAAAAGATTTCTTAATGACGGTGGTGGCTGAGGTTAAATCAATAACCAGGAACATGGAAAAAAAAGTCAAAATTGTGGCAATCGAGATTATTTTCTTCATGGTGCCCCCTCCATATTGAATGGTTCTTCACACTTGTGTAGAGACGTCAGCGACGGAATCTTTTAAGAAAAGAATCTTTAATTATTTAAAATTGTTAAGCTCATTTCATGGGCCATTTTACGCAAAAGCCTATTCAACATATCCTGAAGGGCTTTTGCAAGTAAAATGGTGATAATAAAACGTGAGACTTTCCGGTTCATCTATACCAGCGGCGCATGCACTGTGTTACTTATGAGGACAACCATTGTATATTGACGATATTGAGTGTCAAGAAAAATCTAAGCATAAATCGATAAGGTCTTTAAGGTGCCGCAAGTAAGGATCTGCAATTGTCAGGAGGTCGATCCTGTGCTTTATTTTGCCCAATGCTCTTTCCTTGAATACAGCATTTGCCTGGATTCCCATGTTAGTTTTTTGACTTAACACCACGCAGCGGTTACCCCAGTACATTACGCAGTCTTTTGTTTTCAAGCCATGGTATTTTAAGATCGATTTTGTCTAAACCTGCTGCATTCAACAAGGGATTATAGACTCGCTTTTGAAATTTGACAATTATGTCTTTTGGAGTAATGATGATATGCTATGTGGCGTCAATAAAGTTTCAATGTCATTAACTTAAGCGATTGGTTTATAACTCAAGTAGTATTTTCTTGTAGATATCCGATGTTTACGGGGATATTTTCGTGCTGGTCTAATTGGTTCGATGCTTTTTTTCAAAACAGTAAATAGTGCATCGAAGATAAGAATAATTTTTCTTTTTGTTCTTTGAAACAATAAAGGTATAAGGTCCTTGCATTTAGCTATAGCCTGGGTGAAATTAACCTGATAGTCGTTTTTTCGAGTTTCTTTTGTCTCTGATGCCAGAGCATCGTTTACGGGCAAGGAGAACAAAGAGACGAGGTTTTTCATTAACACCCTGGCATGGAAGTCCTGGTATACCGATAGAGCCGATTTGCCGGAGAAGTTTTCCATTT
>JAFDFZ010000026.1 GCA_019309565.1 Deltaproteobacteria bacterium | reverse complement strand
AGGATCAGGGGGATATCCAGCCGATACAGCAATGGGAACCGTTCGCTTTCTTCTCTAATGACCACAAAGGCCACAGAGCCGATGATGAGAAGCTTTAAAACCGCTTTGATCAAATCCACAAAAGACTTTAAGGATACAAGCCGTTTCAGTCCCTGAACGATATTAAAACGGTCAAGCTTGGGTTGAAGGGGCTTCAAGGAAACATGGAATCCCACCTGGTACAGTTCAATCCCAAAGGCGGTTACCACAACCGTCGCCATAAACGGCAACACCAGCCGAAGGTATCGGATAACAACCTCCTGCAACAGGCCGATGCAGTATTGAACATCGAAACGCGGAATCGAACGGATGGTAAAGCTTTGATGCATAAGCTGGGTTAGCTGGCTGCGATAAATATTCCCGATGAGAAGCAAAACCACCACCCCGGCAAGCAACACAAATACCGACGGCACCTCTACGCTTTTTGCCACCCTTCCCTCTTCGCGTGCCCGCTTTCTCTTTCGGGGCGTCGCCTTTTCGGTTTTCTCTTGAAGACTCTCTTCGGCCATTGCTTATGCCCCCCCTGCACGGATCAAAAGGGAGGTGATAAGTGAATGAAGGGAAGTCAGATAGGAGCGGGTTACGATGGAAACGATTTGAATGGAAACCCCGAAAAATATGAGCCCAACAACGATCTTTACCGGAAAGGCTGCAATGAGTATGTTCATCTGGGGTGCGAATTTCGCGCTGATCCCAAAGGCTGCGCTGGTTAAAAGCAAAGCGGCAATGGCAGGGGAACCAACCTTTATCGCGATGACAAACACATTTGCTGCAATCGACAACAGCATGGACATAAGCGCTGGTTTCAATACGAAGCTGCCGACGGCTACCAGTTTAAAGCTTTCAGCCAGCCCGGATATAAGAGCGTGATGGCCGTTTAGAACAAGAAAAACCAACAGCACGACCCAGTAGCCGATCTGATCGATAATGGATACCTGAGTGCCGCTCTGAGGGTCAATCACATTGATGATCGCAAATCCCATCTGAAACCCCACCATCTGACCGGCAAGCTGAATCCCGGCAAAGAACAGCCGGACAGTGAGTCCCAGGGTCAGGCCCACCATCAACTCGCATACCACCAGTACCAAGAATTCAATGACACTTTTCGGAAACAGCCGTGGATCGATGCTGACAATGGGGAAAAAAATAACGCTCAAAGTCACCGAAAGCCCCACCTTAATAAGCACCGGGAACATCACAGAGCCGAATATGGGATATAAAAACAGCACGGTGCTGACCCGAATCAAAATAAGGAAAAAAACCTTGAATTGCTCCGGATTGAATGTCAGCAGTTCCATGTGTTCTTTTTCCTTCTGGTGCGAGATGCAGCGATAATCAGCGAATATACACCGGAATATTAGAGAAAATATCCTGGGTGAAGGTCACGATCTTGTTCAGCATCCAGGGAGAGAAATAGAGCAGGCCGAAAAGAACAGCCAAAATTTTAGGCACAAAGGTAAGCGTCATTTCTTGAATAGAGGTTGTGGCTTGAAAAATACTGACCGAAAGCCCCACCAGCATTCCCAGGCCTAACATGGGCATGCCCACCATTATGGTCAGGGTGATGGCTTGCTTGGCAAAATCAACCACCATTTCAGGTGTCATCTTTATACCCCTCCAAAACTTCGAATCATCGAACCCACCACCAGGTTCCAGCCGTCTACCAGAACAAACAGCATAAGTTTAAAAGGCAGGGAGATCATGATCGGAGGCAACATCATCATCCCCATGGACAGCAAAACGCTTGCCACCACCATATCGATGACAAGAAACGGCACATACAACACAAAGCCGATGATAAAAGCGGTCTTCAGCTCACTTATGACAAACGCGGGGATAAGCACCAACAGCGGAACGCTTTCCTTCGACAACGGCCGCTTGAGCTGCGCGGTTTTAACAAACAGCGCAAGGTCCCTCTCCCTGGTATTTCTCAGCATAAAGCTTCGTACCGGCACCTTTGCCTGTTCGAAGGCTTCTTTATAGGAAAGCTCCTTGTCAAGAAATGGCCTCAAGGCGTTGCCGTAAACATTGTGCCAGACCGGGGACATGATAAAAAAGGTGATAAACAACGAAAGCCCTATCAACACCTGGTTCGGAGGCGATTGCTGTGTACCCATGGCCTGCCTAAGAAAATGAAAAACAACAACGAGCCTTGTAAAAGAAGTCATCAGTATCAAGATGGCAGGAGCCAGCGTCAATATGGTCAACAGCGCAACCACCTGAAGCACCACCGCCACATCACCGGGATTTTCCGCCTCCCCCACCCCGATCCTAATGGAAGGAATGGGCAGTGGTGTTGCTGCATCACATGTTGCGGCAGCAAACAAAACAACCGCACACAAAACGCCAAGGGCGAAGTACCACAGCCTGTTTTGCTTAAACAGCCATGTTGTTTTCATTTCATCGCTCATTACCGGCCCGTTTCGAATCGCTTCACCAGCGCATCTTTAATAGAAGCTGCAAAGGAACTTGTGGAATCCCTGTCCCGTAAAATTTCCGGCTCGCTGTCCACCGAAAGCCTTGCCAGGCTTTGAATATGATGAGGGGTTACCCCCAGCAGGATCTTTTCCCCAAGAACATCCATCAGGATGATGCGCTCTTTAGACGAAACATGATAAACAGCCAGCATTTTGATGACCCCCTTGCCGGAAATCCCCCCGGTTCTAAAAAGCAACTGCCTGATCAGATACAGGGTTCCCATTAGAAGCCCAAGCACAAGACTGAGAATCCCCAAACCCTTGAGCAATGTGATCCACAGATTCGGCCCTCCCATTAAGCCTGGATCGGATAAATTCATATCAGAGCCTCTTTCTTCTCCTATCCAAGACTCTTAACCCGTTCCATGGGGCTTACGATATCCGTAAGCCGTACGCCGAACTTTTCGTTGACCACTACGGCCTCGCCTCTTGCCACCAATTTTCGGTTTATGCAAATTTCAAGTGGCTCTCCCGCCAGTTTGTTCAATTCCACGATGGAGCCCTGGCCAAGCTGAAGAAGGTCGTTTACCAGCATTTTTGTCCTTCCAAGCTCAACAGACAGTTCCAGCGGAATATCCAGAATAAAATCAAGATCCCGCTCTGCCTGGTCTGCCGCAGGCTCTGCCGCTTCTTCACTCTGCTCTTGGCCTTCCTTTTCAATGTTTAATTCCTTATCTTTCATGTTCTTGCCCTACCTCCATTCCTATTTTTTCTTCGACCTTAAACGCCTGGAACCCCCTCTGGATACCAGCATAACCTTTTAACTTCGGAACCCCCTCTACCATTGCCACCAGAGTCTCATCGGCACTCTGATCGAGCTGGATGACATCACCGACTTTCAAATGAATGAGACGTTCGCCTGTGATTTCCGTGCTTCCAAGCAGAACAGTCAAATCCACCCTGGAATCAAGGATGATTTCTTTCACCCTCCTCTGCCATACATGATCCACCTCCATTGCATCGCTCTGGAAGCCGGAGGCCAGTTTATTGCGAATGGGCTCAATCATGGCATACGGCAGGCACAGGGAAATGATTCCGGTGCTTTGCTCCAGCTCAACTTCGAATTTAACGACGATCACAAGATCTGTAGGCGGAACTATGGCGGCAAACTGGGGGTTTACTTCAGAGCGAACATAGACCGCCTCTATTTTCTCCACCGGTGCCCATGCAGTCTCAAGTCCCTTCAGACAAGCGTTAACAACTTTATGGATCATGACCTCTTCAATGGCGGTAAATTCCCTTCCTTCCACCTTCGCCTTGCCGTCTCCATTACCGCCGAAAAAGGTATCGATCAGGTTAAACACAAGCTGGCTTTCCAACACCAGCAATACATGCCCCCGGAGAGGCTCCATGCGGAATACGTGTAGACTTGTGGGAACAGGAAGAGATCTTCCAAATTCGGAGAACTTGACCGTTTCCATCGACTCTGTTGCAATATCGATTGTGGTATGAAGCAGGTTTGAAATGCTGGAGCGGATCTCCCGGGTAAACCGCTCATTTATAACTTCGAAGGTGGGCATTCGCCCCCGGATGACCTTTTCCTGCCCGATAAAATCATAGGGCCGAACACCTTCGACAGGCTCGGTGGGGACATCGGTCTCCGCCTCAACCTTGCCTTCGCTGAGTCCCGACAGCAGACTGTCGACTTCCTGTTGAGTTAGGATATCTCCCATGGCACGTTTTTATTGAATGACGAATTGGGTAAAAAAAAGGTTTTTGATCTTTCCGGTTTTAAGAACCTGATTGATCCGTTTGATCAACGCATTTCTCAACTCAATCTTACCGTCTACGCTTTGAATTTCTTCCATGGTCTTGCTGCTTAAATGAAGCAAGATTGAATCCCGCAGCTGCGGCAGACGAGCTGTCAACTCCTTACGAACCGGCTCATAGGTGAATTCCAGTTCAATCTTAGCCTTCAGATACCGCTTTCCGCCTGGATCGCTTAAGTTGACCACGAACGGATCCATCTGGAACATCATCCCCACCTCAGACTCCTCAGGCGCTTCGGCGGCTTTCGGTTGCGGTGCAGCTTCTAAAGGACCAACCTCCTCTGCAGGTTCTTTCTGAATCATTGTCCAGCCAACAAACCCGCCTCCTGCCAAAACTACCACTGCAACAACAATGAGTATCAACTTGAGAGGGAATTTCCGCTCTTTTTGCTCCTGGGATTCATCTCTTTCCAGGTTTTCAATCTCTTCGGCCACGGCTGTCTCCTTTCTTATGCTGGTTTTCTTAAGATAAATTCAATCCTTCGATTTTTGGATCGATTCTGCTCGCTGTCATTGGGAAACCGGGGACGAAGCGGCCCGTATCCTCCTGCAGCGAAACGCTCGGGTTTCAAGCCTAAACCCTGGGTTAAATAAAACAGCACACTTAGCGCCCGGTATACCGAAAGTTCAAAATTGGACCGGAAAACACCTCCCTTAAGTGGCTGGTTATCGGAATGGCCCATAATAACTATATCGTTTACGACATACTGGAACAGGCTGCCAATCACATCAAGTACGGCAAATCGTTCGGGGCTGATCTCGGCTTTGCCGGAATCGAACAGATGAGCAAATTCCATGATAATGACCACTCCCCTGTGATCCTCCTGTATCTCGATAATTTGCCGCAGTTTTTCCAGATTGAATTCATCCGCCTTTTTTCTTTCGATCCCCTCTAAAAGGTCAAATACCTCCTCAAGAGTCTTATTGTTGGAAATCACAACGGATCGCTTGTAGACATACTCCCCTTCAATGAGAGAGCCGCCCGGGGTCGAATCGCTGAACTCCATGGGCCCAGTGGTTTCAGCAAACTCTTTAAAGCGATCCTTTAAGGCACCGGAATCCATGGATTTCATCGTAAGCAGCATCACAAAGAAAGTCAGCAACAACATAATGAGATCCCCGAAGGTGACCATCCAGGCGTTGACGTCGACTTTAAACTCCGATTGCGCCGGTTTGTTATTCTCTCTTGCCATATTGTTCGTCTTTCGATCTGAATCTTTTCTTCTTGATCAATCAAAAACTTTAAAAAAGAACTTTCGAAAGGTAAAGAAACCTCTCGGTTTTTCCGGTACCGGCTCGTGTACAAAAACAATATCTATTCGCCGGTTCAACTGTCTGGTCTCTTTGGTCCGATTGGTCACAATCGGCCGATATCCGCTCCACCCGTAAGCAGTAAATCGAGTTCGGGAAAATCCTCCCCTGCCAAGAATGTAGTTTAAAACCTCCATGGCGCGAAGGGAAGATAGTTCCCGGTTGTTAAGGCTATGCATGGGCATTGCCGGTCGATTATCGGTGTGTCCTATGATTTCAACCGGATAATCGTTTTTGGCCATGGTTTTGCACAATCGATCCAGAAGTCTTTTACCCGAAGCGCTCAGCACAACCGACCATCTATCAAACAGAAGATGCGCGGGTATGGACAGCACGGTGCCCCTGTGATCCGACTTGATATGAATCAGTTGAATAATGTCTTCAGCTCCAATGAGCAGGTCCGAGAAATCCACATGGCTTGAAAGGTGTTCCATGTCCGGCAGGGAAATGCTCCCCCCTCGCCCTTCCAGAATCGACCGCCCGCCGGTTAATATCCCGAAATTTCCCAATAAAGAATCCAGGACCGCCAATTTCTTCTGATCATCAATCACGGCGATTGTGTTGAGCAGAATGAAAAAAGCCAGCAAGATGATGAACAGCGATATGGTCAGGATCTGAATCAGGTCTGGACGCGAAGCATCGTCGGAGCGTTTTTTCTTTTTACTCATTTCCTTTTACCTGTCAGAAACTGCTCTTTCGTTCTTTGGGCGCCAGGAATGCCAGCATTTTCTGTTCTAAGATTCTCGGGTTCTCGCCCTTTGTAAGGGATATGATTCCTTGAATGATCATCTCCTTGACCAAGGTCTCTTCCTTGCTGCGGGTGCGCAGTTTTCCCGCAATGGGCATGTATACGAGATTTGCCATCACCGAACCGTAAAAAGTGGTTAAAAGCGCCACGGCCATCGCCGGCCCGATGCCGCTTGGATCGTCCATGGACTGGAGCATTTGTACCAGCCCGATAAGCGTGCCGATCATCCCGAGCGCCGGGGCGAAAGTTCCCATGGTGGAAAAGATCTCTGCCCCCAGTTGATGGCGTTCCCGTAGGAATTCGACTTCCGTATCCATGATCGTTTCAATGGCCTGAGGCTCCAGCCCGTCTACCGATAACTGAAGCCCTTTGCTCAGAAACTCGTCGTCGATGTTTTTTATATCGGCTTCAAGGGCCAAAATCCCCTCTCTTCTGGCCTTGCCCCCAAAACCCACAAACTGTTTGACAATCTCATCGGCAGACAGCGAGCTTGAAAAAAATGCGTTTTTGACGATACTGATGGCCCGGAGCACATCTTTAAGAGGATAGTTGATCATGGTGGCCCCCATGGTTCCTCCCACCACAATCATAAGCGATGGGATATTGATGAACAGCGAGACCCCTCCCCCCATGGCTATGGCAATGATAACAAGCCCGAAAGCAGAAACGATCCCCAGTATGGTTGCTAAATCCATTGATCCTCTTGAACGTACGCCCTGTATTTGTGGCTGTTCGGTGACGCTTTAATTAAGAGCAACCTTTGTGCCAATTGATGGAATCGGTAAAAGCCGCCGGTAATACGGCGGGTTTAGGGGGAAGATGGCCGCCCAGGGCAGCATTTTTGGGGGGTTACGTTGTCAATAAGGCGATATCGTCGTCAAATTCATGACGAAGAAGGGTGGTGGCAGATGCCACCATCCCTTATAAATTCGAATGGTTATCGTTTCATCTGGATTGTTTCCGAAAGCATCTGATCCACGGTGGAAATGATCTTGGAGTTGGCCTGAAATCCTCGCTGGCTTGTGATCATTTTCACAAACTCCGCTGCAATATCCACGTTTGATTGTTCCAGTGAGTTGGGGGAAATGCTTCCAAGTCCGTTTGTACCGGGATGATTTGTGATGGCCGCCCCGCTCTCCCTTGTTTCCCGGAACAGACCGCTGCCTTCTTTGTGCAAGCCCTGCTGGTCAATGAACTTGGCCAGCGCCACCCGGTTTAGATGAATGAGCTGTCCGTTTGAGTAAACTCCGGTCATCAGCCCATCCACATCCACATCCACGCTTTGAAGATCGCCTGCTCCGTAGCCGTTGGACGCCTGATAGGTGGTGGTGGACGCCTTGGAGAACTGGGTGGTGGTCAGAGCATCGTTAGCCCATGAGGTATCGTAATGAGATCCCGGATTAAATTTGATGGTCATGGAAACCCCGGATATGAACTCGGGGGTAAAGCTAAAATACCCGTCGGATGAAAGATCGGAGGCTGTGCTCTGCACACTCCAGCCAGTGGCCACGCTGTTCCAGTTGGAAGGGGCATATAGAGCCATGCTCATATCGCTTATTGTTCCCGAGCTGCTGCTAAAAGTGAGGCTTCCTCTTGCCAGCAATCCGGCCCCGGTTTTGGGACTTCCTGATACAATCGCCCCGCTTCTCATATCCTCATCCGGGTTGCAGGTAATGAGATATTCCCACTGGTTGGAGGTATCGCCTTTGTCGTAATAGATTGTAATGTCATGGGTGCTGCCCAGAGAATCATAGACCTTCACCGTTGTTTGATATTCATACTCTGTATCGGCAAGGGGTGTTGATTGACTGCCGTCCCATGAAGAGTACAGATCCGCTGTATTGCTGGACTGGCTTGCATCCAGATTGGTTATGATCGTGATCTTGGTGCTCGCCTCGGGAGATGAGGTAAAGGAAGACAACTGAATATCTGTTACCGAGCCGCTGTCCTCTCCGTTCTCGTCCAGTACCCAACCCTGTACGATATAGCCTTCCGGGTTTACCAGATATCCTTCCTTGTTGTAGCGGAAGTTCCCTGCCCGCGTGTAGAATAACTGCTGGCTGCCGGCTTCCCGGACCACGAAAAATCCTTCCCCGCCGATGGCCATATCCGTCGTATTCCCGGTGGTTTCAAAAGATCCCTGTTCAAAGGACATGGTAATGTCTCCCAGCGCCGAGCCGCGGCCTATCTGCGAGGTGCCCGCCTGGGTGGCGGTGGCCTGGCTTAAGCGGTCCTGAAAGTGAAAAGAGCTTGCTTTGAATCCAAGGGTATTTACGTTGGCGATATTGTCACCGATGATCTGCAAAGAGTTGCCAAGAGTCGACAACCCGCTTATACCTGAAAAAAGCGAACTTGTTAATGACATTCGATCACCTCCATATCTGATCTGATTTTAACCTTAAAATCGTAAAGGCATATCTTTGATAAAGCCCGTCACCCGGCACTGGATACCTTAATTACCGTTGCCGGATCCACCAGATGGCCGTTCACTTCAAGAAGAGGGGTCCCGTTTTCATAGGTAACCCCGGTAACGATTCCACTGATGGCCGGCTTGATAGGCGTGTATGTGCCGTTCTCGTCCACAGCGCTCAGCTCGAATCTATAGATGCCGTCGGGCTGCAGAACGCCGGTTCGATCATATCCGTTCCATTCAACCTGGTGAGTTCCCGCATCCAGCTGGCCGGGGTACAGGGTGATTACCTCCCTGCCGATCTCATCATAGATGGAGATCACCACCTGTTGGGGCTTGTCTAGTGAGAAAGAGCCGCCCGTAACCTTGCCCTCTGCAAGCCGAAGCATGTCGCTTTCGCTCATGATCTGCTTTCCGATGTAATCCAGCATGTTTTCATCGCCCTTTGAGCCCAGGGCAGACGCCACGGTCTCAAGGGTGTTGTTCATCTGAAAAAGTTGTTCCAAGCTTGAGAACTGGGCCAGTTGTGCTGAAAAGTCGGTTCCCTCCATGGGGTTCAGCGGATCCTGGTGTTTCAGCTGGGCAATGAGCATCTTAAGGAATGAATCCCTTCCCAGGGGATCTTCCTCTTTCGCTTCCCGCATACTATGACCCGCTAATAGATCAGCGAACGAATCGGATATCTTGGTTACAGACATCTTGATTTCCTCCAAAATAATCATGCCACAAGGTCAAGAAGACCTTTGCTTATCCTGATGGTGGCAGGTTCATCTTCCATGATAAGCGCCTCTGAGTCTGAACCGAAGGCAGCGTCCGATCTTCTCTGTCTCTTACCGGGTGTTCTGTTTGACTCCCTTCGTTCAAAGGCCGTTGATTGATCGAAAAAATGACCCAGTTGGATATCGATTTTTTCAAGCTTGATTCCCTGCTCCATCAACACAGACTTAAGCTCACCGGCATTGGACAGAAGCAGGTCCTGTGTTCCCTGATGCTCGGTTACAATGCTGACCCGAATTCCATCTCCGCCCCCCTCTATGTGCAGGTTAAGTCGGCCCAGATGGGGAGGCTTGAGTTGCAACTGAACCTGTTGATTTCCATTTTGAACAGAGCGCATAATTTGTCTTCCTACCTGATTTAACACATAGCCAGGCAGGGTTCGAACCGGTGCTCTCTGCGCTGTTGTAACCAGCCGCTGGGAAGGAGTTATCGGATTTTCCACCTCTTTCAAAGCGCCTGCCACAGAGTTCGGTTCGCCTTCAGATTCTGCATCTGCTGTGTTTGCAAATCCTGTCTTCGACATAGGGCCATTGAGATCATTGACCGCACGCTTACCGATCGAAGCTGTATCTGGAACCATCCGCCCGGATGCCTTGGCCCTGGCATCCTGCATCGTGGCGGTTTTTGTGTTTCCGGAAACAATAAACCGCTCGGCTTGGCCGTGTGTCTCTGTCTCATACTGCAGGTTTTTGATGAATCGATTCAAACTAATAAGCCTTGTTTGCTGAAAATCCGTTGACTTACTTGCCTTTACAGCCAGGGCCTGCAGTTCCTGAACGAATCGGTCAAGTGTAACCGGGCCCTTGTTGGAATCCATTCCAAGATCGTGCATCAATTTGAGGATCTGATCACGAGCCAAAGGATCAGGTATGCTCTTTCCGCTGTCTTCAAGACTCTTTAAGATCTGCTTTAGGTTTGAAATGAGTCGTGAAAGGATAATTCCCTCATCCTCAATCACAGCACCTTCAATCGCGGTCCTCTGTAATACTGGATCTCTTAAGAAATGATACAGAATCGATTCGATGAAGGGAAGCGAAGAGAGCGTAAGCAACGGCTCTGTTGACTGTTGATCATCCAGCCGCTCAAGCCTATCAAACAGATTCGAGAGCCGAACACCACGGCCGCTTGGAGTTTTCTCAAGTGAATCTAAAACTTCCGCAATATCGGAGGGTCGAAAGCCAGCTGCGATCAAAAGGGTCTTCAGTGATGAGATGGCTTGCTCATTGGCAAACACCTGTTCAAGAGATATTCCGGACGACAGAAGACAGCGTTTCAGATGCTGGATCAGTGCCTTTCCCTTAAACCGATGGATGTCTTCAAACGGAATCTCTTTCCCGCCTGCAACAGGTAGTTTGCTATTTGCCGCTGCCGCCTGTAACGCACCCTTCATTGCCTCTGAAAACATGCTCGAGCCCGGGGAGACCGGCAGTGTCTGTTTAACGGCAGGTTGAAAATTTTCAAGTAATCGCAAGATTTCAAGGCCGGGAAGGTTCATGTGTTTCACCTTTTATTCGTGTTTTCTGTTCGAGTCCATCAAGATACCAACCGTCTGGGGACTGCTTTGAGCAACGAGCGTGCCAGGATGGGGCTAATAAATTTTTTTCAATATTTTTAATCTATTATGTATTAGCCTTAAGGAAGCTAATGCAGGAGAAGAAATACGAATAGAAGTTTTTTCCTTAAGATAGGGAAAATATTGCCCATAAGCCGCCTGGGGGTCAGCGAAGGTCGGCTTTAGGTTTTTTTGTCTGGGGTTTCGTGGGTTTCTCTGGTTCGCTGAATGAGATGTATTTTTCTGCCAGTCGTTCGCTTATTTTGGCTGCCAGCTCCTTGTCCACATAAGATAGAATATTTCCTACCTGCTCGCCCTTCATGTAAGAGAAGATCTTTTGAATAATGTCGATATCCATTTTGTCCACGATGGCTGCAGCCTGCTTGGGTTTCATGCTTGCATAAACTTTACCGAGCATCTTCATGTTTGCTTCTTCTGCCGCCTTCTGCCGCCGCTCCCTGTCTTCGAGCATCTTTTGCTTTTTGTCCAAATCCGATGCAATCTGCTTTTGTATCATGGAGAGGCGCTCAATCTTCTCTTCAATTTCTTCCTTTAATTGCTCCAATTGTACGCGTTGCTGTTTGATTCTAGCCTCTTCTTTTTGAAGTCGTTTACGTTCCGAATCGAGTCGCTTCAAAATATCCCGGACATCGACGATGGGATCTTTCGGTTTTGCCGGCAGTTGGGTATCTGTTTGTTGCACGGTGTCTTTGGGTGTTTTCTCCTGAGCCACAGCGGTCTGTTGATGAAAAAAGAACTCCGAAACCGATAGGGTTCCGATCATGTACAGGAGGCTGATTCCGATTTTGGCGAATGCCAGCCCGATAAGCCATGGCTTTATACGTGTAGCATCCCTTTCCATCATCCGCTCAAGGTCCTTGCTTTGCTAACAACGAGCATATCGTCGGTTTCCTTCTGCAGGTTTCTTAAAGCTTCCCGGTAGTAGTCCTGTCTTCGACGATTTTTTAATTTTTCCAAAACCTTCCTATCCACAGATCGCCGGGCCAACTGTTTTTGTTTCTCGTTCAGGCGTTTTAGTAATTCATTTCGCTTTAGATTCTCTGCTTCCAGGCTCGAGCCGAGACCTTCAATGTAGTCTGTGTAATGTTTATAGCGTTTTGAATCGATTCCCGAAGCCACCATCTCGTCAAGCTCCTGGGTGGTGTCTGCATAGTCTTTTTCATATTTGGCGATGCGCTGCTCACATGCGGCGATCTCTGAGCGAACTTGAGCGACTTGCTGTTGAGCCTGTCTTTCGAGATAGGCTCGATACTGCAGCAGCGGTTCTAAACGAAACCGAAACCGTCTCATCTCTCTATTCCTCAAATATGGCTTTCAATTGTTGGACAGCCGCTTCATAGCTTACCTGCTGTGAGATGTCTTGTCTTAAAAATTGATCGATTCTAGGCATTAGTTTCTTGGCGGCGTCAATTTTGGGATCCGAGCCGTCAACATAAGCCCCGATGGTGATCATATCCTCAGCCTCCCGGTAGGTGCCCATGACATCGACGGCTTGGTTGCGGATGGCAAGGTGCTCCTCATCTATGACATCGCGCATAACGCGGCTTACACTTTCCAGTACATCGATGGCCGGATAGTGGCCTCGATTGGCAAGCTTCCTTGACAGCACGATATGTCCATCAACAATGGATCTTACTGTATCTCCCACCGGATCGTTCAAATCATCTCCTTCTACCAGCACCGTATAGATTCCAGTAATGCTGCCTTTTCCCTGCACGCTTCCCGCCCTTTCAAGCAGCGTTGGGAGCTTTGCAAAAAACGAAGGGGTGTACCCTCGATTGGTAGGGGGTTCGCCTGCTGCCAATCCAACATCCCGGCAGGACATGGCAAACCGTGTGATGGAATCTACAATCAGCAGCACATGCTTGCCCAGGTCCCGGAAATACTCCGCCAAAGTAGTGGCAAAATATGCACCTCGCATACGCACAAGAGGCGGGCAATCCGACGTGGCGGCCACCACCACGGTTTTTTTCAATCCTTCCGAACCCAAGTTTTCCTCGACAAATTCCTTGACCTCCCGACCCCTTTCTCCTACCAATCCGATTACTGTGACGTCTGCGGCCGTATACCGGGTCATCATCCCCATCAACACGCTTTTTCCGATACCAGAGCCGGACATGATCGCGATACGTTGCCCCCGCCCAAGCGGCAGCATACCATTGATAGCGGCAATCCCAACATCCATCAGTTCTCGAATCGGCCTGCGCTCCATGGGATTGATTGGATCTGCATAGAGCGGATATTGGCGGTCAGATTCAATGGAACCTCTTCCGTCCAGGGGTATTCCCATTCCATCCACCACCCTTCCGAGAAATCCCTCCCCCACACCGACATAGGGACTTTTATCAAGAAACGAAATGCGGCTTCCAGGGCGAATGCCCCGTGTATCACCATAAGGCATCATCAAGATGCTGTCTTCCCGAAATCCGACAACCTCTGCCCGCACCGCTCTCCCATCATCTGTTTCCACAACACAGAGGCTGCCAATACTTAAGCCCAGCCCCTGGCCTTCGGCGATCAGCCCGATCACTTTGCTCACCCTTCCTTCCAGTGAAAGGCAGTTGCAAGTATCCAGCGCATCGTAATAAGGCTCAAAGTTCAGATGCTGTGTGTGATCCATCTTTAACCTTGTTTCCGGAAACATTCACAATGGCCTGCCTAATCGCCTCAAGACGTGATTCCAACGTTGCATCCACCTCACCGAACCGCGTCTTCACCTTGCAGCCTCCCCTGGTTATCAATGGATTTGGAATCACGGTGACATTTTTCAATGTTTTCACCTGTAAAAAAAAATCTTCTTTTATGGTTTCAATATACTCGGCATCTTCGGCATTGAGTTCTATGGTGACTTTCACAGGTTCAGGAACCATCTGAAACGCATGAAGAATAGTGCGTTTTATCACGTTCCGATCGATATCAACCCGGCCGAACACAACCTTTTCTGCTACACGGGAGATAAGCTGAAGAATCTGTCGTTCATGGGTCTCAATCAAATGTTCCCAGATGGTTTCCATCTCTGAAAGCAGTGTTTGAATGCGATCCAGGGCGCTGTCCAGTTTATGCTTCCCTTCGGCAAAACCTTTCTTTTCACCGGATGCAAACCCTTCTTCATAAGCTTGCTTTCGGATCTTTTCCACGTCCGGTTCCGGCTCCTTCTCCTCGCACTGCTTTTCAGGGTGATCTTCTTCTTGAACCGTAGCAGGAGGAGAATGTGAAACCCTATACAAAAAACTGAAAGCGTTTGCATCGGGGGTATCGGGCGGTTCATAGAGCAGTTTGAATTCATCAAAAGCATCATCCCGAACCGGTTCCCTTTCGGGTTCGGAGATATGTTTCGGGTGAAGCGGTCTCCATTGGGAATCGGAACCATCGGTCGAATCAGACAAGGACATCTTCCTTTCCTTTGCCAAGGACGATGGTTCCCTCGGCTTCAAGTTCTTTGGCCACCCGAACGATACCCTGTTGTGCTTCTTCAACCTCTGTAAGCCGTACCGGACCCATAACCTCCAGGTCCTCCAGCAGCATCTCTGCGGCTCTGGAAGACAGATTATCCAGTATCTTTTGTTTCATCTCCTCAGAGGCCGTCTTCATTGCCAGAACGAGCTGCTGGCTCTCCACCTTTTTGAGAATCTCTCTCATACCCCGATCATCCACTTTCAAAAGATCTTCAAATACAAACATCATGCCCCGGATCTCGTTGGCGATTTCAGCCTGCTCTTCTTCAATGGTCTCCATGATGATATCCTCGGTTGCCCGATCTACGTTGTTCAGAATATCCACCAGGGTTTGCAACCCTCCTGCTTCCTTACCCGACACCCCGTAGTCACTCATTTTCGCCCGTAGTGCTTTATCTACATCACGCACGATTTCCTCGGGCACTTTGCCAAGCTGAGCGATCCGCAAGGCGATATCCCCCTTTTTGTCTTCCGGCAAAGAAACCATGATTTCAGAGGCGATTTCAGCCGGCAGGTATGCCATGATCATGGCAATGGTCTGAGGGTGTTCCCCTTGAATGTGAGACAGCAAGGTGGCGACATCCACATCGCGACTCCAGACAAATGGCAACCCGAGCTTTCTGTCTTCGATTTCCTTAAAGATCGATTTGGCGTTATTTTTATCGAGCGACTTTCCGATGACTGTCTTTAAAAACACCTCCCCCTTGAAAGCCAATCGGCCCTGATCTCCAAAACTGTCTACAAACTCCTTTAACACGGTGTTGACGGCTTCCTTGGGAATCTGCTCGATCTCGGCCATGGATGCTGCAACCTTCTTGATTTCGTCCTCGCTGAGTCTTCTGAAAATCTCTGAAGAAAATTCTTCCCCCAGCGCAAGAAGAAATATGGCAGCCTTTTGAGGGCCGCTCAGATGGTTCGGATCCAGTTTTTTATCTGTCATTGGTTTTATTCATTGATCCAGGTTCGAATAAATCCTGTCGTTTTCTCAACATCTTTCCTTGCCTGAAAATAGGCTTGATCTTTCAAACTCATCTCTTCAGGTTCCGGCAACTCCCCCCTTGCAGCGGGTTCGGGAAGCGCCTTTCTGTCTTCTGTCTCAAGAAGCGCGGGCTGCTCTTCAACAGCTTCATGGGGTTGTTTCAGTCCCTTTATGATTGGCCGAACAATGAACAGGAACACCAGGACGACAAGCAAGATGTTCACAAGGCTTCGCCCGTACTGTTTTAGAAAGATTTCCCAATCGTAACCCGGGGGTTGTGCCCTTTCCATGTCTGACATGTAATCAAAAGGAAAAGACTCTACGGAAACCTGATCTTCCCGATCTGCATTGAATCCCATGGCCTTTTTCACAATTTTTGCGAACTGCTCAAGCTCCTCAGAGGATCTTGCAACATATTTTCTGGTGGTTGCGCCATCTTCTGTGGTTTCCGTAACGTACCGTCCGTCCAGTACCGCTGCCACAGACAGCCGTTTAACCCTCCCGACGGGCAGCAAGGTGTGGCGAACGGTTCGATTAATCTCATAGTTTACGGTTTCATCCTTTCTCTCACTTAAATCCGATACCTGACGGCCAGTGGTTCCCCCCCCGCCGGCGGTGATGGGGTTTACGCTTGAGGCCAAGGTGGTGGGTGTTGAATTTTTGTTGGAACTCTCCGTAATATTCTGACGGCTCCTTATTACCTGGCCTTCTGGGTCATATATTTCCTCATTGATTTTGACCTGGTTGAAGTCCATATCCGCACTGACACGAACGATAGCCTTGCCGCTGCCCACGATCCTTTCCAGCATAGTTTGAATGCGTCTGGCAAGGTTGCGCTCATAGGTGAGTTTGTATTCAAGCTGCTTGTTGGCAAGCGTTGCGGGTTCTTCTTCCTCGGGAATTCCCGAAGCTAAAACCTGACCGGTGGAATCAACCACCGTAACCCGATTCGGTGCCAGCCCTTCCACGGCACTTGAAACCAGGTGCACCACGGCCGCCACCTTATCACGGGAAAGTCGCGATCGCGTCTTGAGTAATACAGAGGCCGAAGGTGGTTTGGATTCCTCAATAAATACGGAGTCTTTCGGCATCACGATCATCACCCGGGCATCCTCGACTTCTCGAAATTGCTGGATGGTACGCGCCAACTCTCCCTGAAGTGCCCGTTGATAGTTTAACTTCTGAACAAATTCGGTGGTTCCGAATTTGGTTTCATCAAACAATTCGAACCCCACATCCCCACCTTTCGGTATGCCGGAGCCGGCCATAGCCAATCGAACCTCATAGACCTTGTCAGCAGGCACCATGATCCCGGTGCCGTTTGCCATCAGTTGATACGGTATTTTCTGTTCTTTCAGCCTTTCAACGATCTCAGCGGCATCTTCCGGTGCCAGGTGGGTGTAAGCCGGTTGATAATCAA
Organism: Deltaproteobacteria bacterium; assembly: GCA_019309565.1. GTDB lineage: Bacteria > Desulfobacterota > Desulfobacteria > Desulfobacterales > SURF-15 > JAFDFZ01. The sequence goes on along the minus strand of JAFDFZ010000026.1, from coordinate 31,186 downwards.
TACGGTTTGCCCAGAGCAACATCCCCATCAGCCCTCCCATCACAACCAGCACCACAGCGCCCATGACGATCTTTTTGGCCAAGGGCAAATCTTTTATGATACCGATAATTTGCTGCAGAAATTGATTCATATGCCTACCCCGGAAAACAACCAGGAATCACCCGTCATCTAAAACGCCATTCGACTTATTTCCCTGTAAGCCTCCATCACCTTGTTTCTCACTTGAAGCAGCAACCTTAAGGAAATATCCGCCTTTGAGATGACGAGCATCCCTTCATGGATACCCATGGTTCCTTTGGTTACTTGTTCCATGGCCTCATCGGCCTCTATCTGAAGCTGATTGACCTCAGAGAGGGCTTTTTTTAAACGATTCGAAAAACCTTTATCCGCAATGTTCTTTCTCACCGGCGGCAAGCCGGCGGCAATCTTATCATCGATAGTCATTCTATCCATCATCAGTTCCTCTTTGATTCATTGATTTCCATGGCGCTGGTTTACTCCCCGAACGGATGTGAACCGGTTCGTATCAAAGGAGGGAAAACGGGTTATTTCCCGATTTCAAGGGCCTTTAGGATCATGCTTCTCGTGTTGGCAATGGCAGCAATCCCTGCATCGTAAGCCCGTCTTGCAACCATCATGTCAGCCATCTCCGTAAGCAGATTGATATTGGGCATGGCCACATAGCCTGTTTCCGGGTCGGCATCCGGGTGACTGGGGTTATAGACCAGTCGATAATCCTGCTGGGATGCAAGGACTTCGGTCACTTCCACACCCGTCGCCTTCTTTTGAAGACGCCCAAGAGCATCTCTGAAGCGTTCCCTTGGCTTTTCCGATAGCACCACCATTTTTCTTCGATAGGGTCCGCCCTGTTGGGTGCGACTGGTTTCGATATTGGCGAGATTCTCGGCCACCACATTCATTTTGATGCGCTGGGCTGCAAGGCCCGTGGCACTGATTCGCAAAGCATTTAAAAGATCCATTATCTGCCTCCTTCGGTAATGGCGTGTTTGAGCATGCCCATCTTTCTTAGGAGCATCTCAACACTGGTTCGATATTTCAGGTTGTTTTCTATGAGATGGGTCATCTCAGTATCGATATTGACTGGATCCAGCCCGGTGTTATCCTCCTCGTCCCCCTGGCGGATACTGGCTTTTAATGCAGCAGTTGAGTGCGATGTAAAATGCTTGGGGTGTGTACGGGAAAGCCTGCCAGCAGGATTCTTCATGGCTTCTTTAAGTGCCTTGTTGAAGTCCAGGTCCCGGGGCTTAAAGCCTCTGGTATCCATATTTACAATATTGTTGGTAATCATCCGGTGGCGCCGCGCGGAAATATCCAGCGATTTCTCAAGAACCTTAAGCGCCTTATCTGACAGTAAAAAATCTCTCATTCAGGCTTCCTTTTGAAAAATGATCTTTGTTATAACCAACTCGTTTATGGTAGCAATTTGTATGCCTATTTCCCCTATCACAAAGCATCCATTTTCCCTTTATATTCATTGAGCTTGTTTCTTAAGGTTCGAACGCTTATGCCGAGTATTTTGGCCGCATGGGTGCGATTGCCGTTGGTTTCATCAAGGGCTCGAAAAATGATCTTTTTTTCAACCTCCTTCAAGGGCCCGGGCAGGATCTCGCTCTGAGCAGATGCGGTCTGTTGGGTGTTTTCATGATATGTTTCTTCCAGCAACAGATCCTTTTCATCAATCGTCTGTCCATCGGACAATAAAACTGCCCTTTCAATGATGTTCTCCAATTCTCTAACATTCCCGAAAAAGGGGATTTGACAAAGCTTGGCCAGGGCTTCTTTTGTCAAGCATTTGACATTCCGGCCGTCAATCTCATTATATTTTTCGATAAAGTGGTTTACAAGCAGTGGAATATCATCCTTTCTGCTCCGCAAGGGAGGCACCTTGATTGGAATCACGTTTAATCGATAAAATAAATCTTTTCGAAATCTCTCCGAGCCGATTGCTTCCTGGATATTCCGGTTTGTGGTGGCAATCACCCGCACATCCACCGGTACGGGTCGAAGGCCTCCCACCCTATCAATTTCTTGTTCCTGTAACGCTCGAAGCAATTTGGATTGAAGATGAAATGCCATTTCCGTAATCTCGTCCAGAAGAAGAGTTCCACCGTCAGCCATCTCAAATTTTCCAATTTTTCTCGTCACCGCACCGGTAAAGGCGCCTTTTTCATGACCGAACAGCTCGCTTTCCAGAAGGGCTTCGGGCAGAGCACCGCAGTTGACCGCGACAAAAGGCCCCTTTCTGCGGTTGCTTGTCTGATGAATGTACCTGGCGAACAGCTCCTTGCCCGTTCCACTTTCACCCTGAATAAGCACAGATGCCTTGCTGTCAGACACCTGTTTTGCCAAATCGAGCAGGCGAAGCATCTCTTTATCCTGGGTAACAATACGCAATGCCCTGGCGGTTCTTTGGTATGATGTGCCGCGAGGCCCGTCATTGCTAAATGCTCTTTCGACGATAAGTCTTACCTGTGAAGGATCGATGGGTTTCAGGATAAAATCCATTGCCCCCTCTTTCATCATGTCGACGGCATGTTCAACAGAAGCGTTGCTTGAAACGAAAAGCACCGGAGTCATCCGGGCCCCGCTGCCCGCTTGCTTCAACAACAGTTCTCCATCCAGGCCGGAGGTTTCAAAACCAGCGATAACGAGCCGAAACGAACCGAATTTCAATTCCTTTATGCCGGAAAGTCCGTCGGAGGCAGTGGTGACGGTATATCCATATCCTTCCAACAATTTACACAGTCCGGTACGCTCTTTATGGTTCTGTTCAATTAGCAGGATATCTCGATTCGACATCACAACGACCTTTATGTGAAATTATCTGCCTTTGATTTCAACTGGTTATGTATTTGAATTCCCCTGAGTTTTTCTTTGGCCAATCGAGCCCAAAAGGGGTCGGAAGACTCCACGAGCTTTTTGAAGATTTCTGCAGCCTCATCCACTTTTTCCCCCCTCTCATAGGCTTCACCGAGTAAAAACTGAAGGTCCGGAGGCTGGGTTTTTCCGGAAAATTTGATCGCCATCAAAAATGCGTCTGCCGCTTTTAAATAGGCATTGATCCTCAAATAGGATTCGCCCAGATCTCGGTATGCTTCAGAGATTAAATCCGGAGGAGTTTCCGGCACCGCGGCCATAAGATCGATTGCCTTGATTCTGCGTCGAGTCGAAGAGCGATAATCACCCAGTTTTTCATAGGCCTCTGCCAGGTCAAGAAGAATGGTTGCCTTTTGTCGGTTCTGCCGGCTTTCTTTGAAAGCCACCTTCAATGTTTCCAAGGCTTGCTTGTGCTTCTTTTTTTGCATCCATATGCGACCCACTCGGTGGTAAACTTCCGCTCTGTGTTCATGTTTCGGAAAAGAACGGGTATAGGCATCAAATATCTTAAGCGCCTGATGGGCCTTGCCCGATTCATGCAGAGATATGCCAAGATTGAATAGAAGCTGGGCAGGCGTTCTTTTTTTTCCAAACAGTCGATGAGATTGCTGAAACAATTGAACCGCATCCTCATAGAGCTTTTCGCTCATATAGGCTTTTCCGATAGTTAAAAACAACTGGGGGCTTCTGATTCGATTGATGATGGATCGATCTCTTTCAAACATCGTCAGCAGGCTTGCGGTGTCATTCTCCTTGAATAACTTTTCGAAATAGAAACTGTAAGCATCTTTTAATACGACAATGGCTTCCTTTTTTAATGTTCCGGGAAATTTCGCCAGAAAGCTGTGAATCGTTTCAATACTCTTCTCGTGCTCACCCACTTTGCTCAGAAGCTGAGCGAGTTTCAAGTATGCCAACTGTGTCATGGGATGATCCGGGAAATCACTGATAATAAGTCGATAGAGATTTTCTTTTTCAGCCCGACGTTTCAGATAAGATGCCATTCTCACCGAACTGATTATGAATCCATCTGTGCCCCGGAAGTTTTTCACCACATACTCATGGAATTTTTGTGCTTTCTCTTGTTGATCCTGGTCATAGTAGATATCTGCAATTCGGCTCAACAGAATATGGTTCGATGCCATATCCGGAAAGTAGTTCACTGCTCTTAACAATGTGTTTCGTGCAGCCGTATTTTCGCCCATCTGGTAATAACACCTTCCCATATATTCCAGAAGATCAGACGAAGCGAATACCAGCTGCGGATTCGATTCCATCAGATCGACAAAAATCTTTAAGGCTCCTTCAAAATCATTTGATTCGAACAACGCCTTGCCCAGCTCAAGCTTGGCCACTGAAACAGATGGGTTATTCGGATATCGAGCGATAAGGTTCTCTAAGGTCGCAACAGCAAGATTTACCTTTCCTTTTGCAAGCTGCACCCGTGCCAGCTCAATCATAATATCCGGAATGGCCGGGTAATCTTTGTAATTACCTAAAATATATTTAAAATATCCCTTTGCTTCATTGTAATTCTCTAATTGCAGGTTGATTTTGCCCAGTGCGGCAATACCATATGCAGCGTATCGGGACTTTGGGTAGAAACTGACAACCTCCTGAAACAAATCCTTCGCGGCAAGCCTTTGATCGCCCATGGAAGGATCCATCTTTTTATAAAAACAGTACGCTCTCAAAAAGAAAACCTGCTCCAGACATTCTTTATCCCCTTTTGATTGTAGGTATTGATTCGAAATATTATAGGCTTCCTGCCAGGATTGGGATTTACATCGCCTGATGGCGGAACTTATTTCCGGATGTGTAATGCAGGTATCCTTCTCCATCTCCACCACGAGCAGGTCAACACTGTCTGCAGGAGTTAGTTTTTGGTTTTTGAAATGAGAAAGTCCCATCCGAGGCAATTTCCCGGCCGGGTCAGAAAAAAGGGCTTTTTCAGCGGGTTTTATATGCTTTCCCTTCTTGGATGTTTCATAGAAGCGGAACCTGACCGACAGGGTTCGGTTTTTCTTGCTCCATTTTGAATTGACGGCTTTTATATGATATTTTGTATATACAGTCAGCACCATCACACGATTGGGTACAGTATCTAAGCGAATCTCACGGATATAGCCTTTGCGATGCAAATTTTTAAGCAGTTTCCCGGTTATGGCGACATTCTTTAAAGCAATGACCACCTCTTTACGATCTATCTGGAACACCCGGTAGGCCGTTCCACTGCTTAATTTGACATGGAGCGTTTCGGGATTATTCTGCACGGTGATACCTTTGATAGTACGCACCGCCTTAGGGACGGCAGGGTGTGGAATTATCCACACAACCATCAAAAGTGCAACGAAAACACAAGCTTTAACAATATGTCTAAGACCCGCCTGCTTTACGCCCATGGATGTAGGTCCCTTTTGTGCCGAAATATCAAAGCACATAATTGAAGTATCCCGATGTTAAGAGCAAACAACGTGCCAGAGGGAAAAATTTTTTACGATATCGATGTGTTTATGTTTGGATTGTGTGAGGAGTGAAGAGGCCGATATGAAATTAGAAAGTATTTTCAAATACCTACGTCAATTGTTTGACATTTCGCTTCAGTGAAGGTCGAGATCGCAAGTCTTTGTGCAAAACTTTACCTCCTTAGGCCCCGATCGTCTATGAGTATTGCAATAAAAAGGCGTTTTGAGTGTTAAGTGTTCAGGGGTTCAGCGTTCAGGAGGTGTCAGTGTTCAGGTTCGAGGTTATCGGTTCAAACTTGAACTTCGAACTCTGAATACTTGACCATCGCAGATCGCATCACAGCCGCTATAATGAGTGCATCCACATGCTCAACGGGCTGGAGAAATCGCTCGAGAAACACCTGCCAGAGTCAGAGCGGAGGTGGGCACCTCAATGCTGAACACTGAATACTCGTATAGGCTGAGGGGTGAGGGGACGAAACAATAAGCAATGTGGTTCAAAGTGGAAGCAAATTTCAAATATGTTTGACTAAGATTATGGCAATGGGTTGGGAAACCCCTCTTCCGTACGGACTCTTTCAAATGGTTCGAGCTGCATTTTCTTTATCTTTTCAACAAGGGTGGTACGGTTCATTTTCAACAGGTCCGCCGCCTTTGCTTTTACCCAATTGGTTTGTTTTAAAGCTTGAAGAATCAAATCTTTTTGAAACTGCTCCACCGCTTCGTTAAAGCCCATTCCGTTTTGCAATGGAGATGGAGTGATCGCTTTTTCACCGATGTTGCTGCCACGAATCCGTTCGGGCAAATCTTCAACCTCGATAACATCCCCCTCCACCAGTACGGTAAGTCGCTCGATCATGTTTTCAAATTCTCGGATATTTCCCGGCCAATCGTATCGCATCAACACCTCAAGGGCTTTATCAGAAAATACTTTCATTCGCTTCCGATCCTGTCGCCTTCGACCGCCGAGTCGCTTTAAAAACCAATCTTTTAACAGCGGAATATCGCTTTTTCGTTCTCTGAGGGGGGGAACATGTATGGGTATCACGTTTAACCTGTAATATAGGTCCTCCCGAAACGTTCCCTCTTCTATGGATTTCTGCAGGTTTTGGTTGGTTGCAGCAATAATTCGAACGTTTACCTTCATGGGTTTGGTGCTGCCAACACGCTCAAAACTCTGCTCTTGTAATACTCTTAGCAATTTTACCTGAAGATCGGGGCTCATGTCCCCGATTTCATCCAGGAAAATGGTTCCGCCGTCGGCCATCTCAAATCGCCCGATGCGCGTGCGGTGTGCACCGGTAAACGCTCCTTTTTCGTGCCCGAACAACTCGCTTTCCAGTAACTCCCCTGGAATAGCGCCACAATTAATCACAACAAGTGGCTTGTCTCTGCGATCACTGTTGTTGTGAATCGCCCTTGCAACCAGTTCCTTGCCCGTACCGCTCTCCCCCGTGATCAGCACGGTGCTGTCCGTATTGGCGACCTTTTCGATTGTCCTGAAAACGGCTTGCATTGCAGCGCTCTCCCCCACCAGTTCCCCGAATTTGTTTGGATTCATCTTATCGGAGCGTCTGCGTTTGGGTCCGGCATAATTTCTATTTTCTACTGCATTGTGAAGGGAGCCGATGATATCTTTATTGCTGTCGTTTCTAGTTAAAAAATCGAAAGCTCCTCTCTTTATTGCATCCACCGAATCTCGAATGGAGTCCTTTGAAGAAACTATGATGCAGGGTATCTCCCGGTAATCTGAAACAACCATATCCAGAAGCCGTTTTCCTGCAACCGAATAATTGGTCATGACCGCATCGATACAGCCTTCACTCATAAGTTTCAAAGCCATGGAATTGCTCTGGGCGATTTCCACCTCATATCCATGGTCTTGAATAAGTTTCCCATAGTGGTCTGCTATTTTGGCTTCTGATTCAATGACTAGGATTCTGGGCATATCCACTCTCAATAAAGTAGGTTAGGGGTTAAAAAAAATTTAAGAATTGCACATGGATTATTCTTGCAGTTATTCAAATATTTTTTTTAGTTTCTCAGAGAGTTGCTCAACCGTAAAGGGCTTTACGATATAGTTTGAGACGCCAGCTTGAACCGCATCGATGACGTTTTTTTTCTGAGCTTCGGCCGTTACCATTATAAAAGGGATATCCTTCAACATCCCGCTGGCACGGACCTTTTTCAACAGCTCGAGTCCTGTCATTTTCGGCATGTTCCAGTCGCATATGATTAAGTCGATTTTTTGTTTATTTAAAATATCAAAAGCGGTGGTTCCGTCATCAGCCTCGATAATTTTTGTGAATCCAACCTGTTTTAGGATATTTCTTAAAATTTTTCGCATGGTTGCAAAATCATCCACGATCAATACATTCATGGAAAGGTCCATCCGAACCGTCCTCCCTTTTTGAAAACCTCTTCCATTACTCCCGGATCATCTCCTTGGTCGCTGTAAAAAACCAACTTTATGGAATATCCAAAACCGGGCTTGTATTGTCCAAAGATATTTGAGATTTCCGATTATTTTTCGAAAATAAAAACTACATCAACCGCTTAAGAGATATTAAACCTTTGGTCATTTAGCAAAACATATCTCAATGGTAAAGTGCCCCCCATCGGTGGTAAACGGAATGGCAATAATGGGTCCGGTGGTGATGTGGGTGATCCGGTGATTTTTCCCGATTACTACCGATGGTATGGCAGCTTCATATATTTTCCCCAACTCCTCTAGTTTCCTTCGGGCCTGGCCGGAAATCATGTTGGTCAATTCCCCGACAGCATCGGCAATCTCAGCGTTCAACTCTGAGACCTGTTCTCCGAACATACTGGAAACAATTCTCAATATGCTGCTCTTGTCGAAGGTGACGGAAATCGTTCCGTTGGATTCGCCGGTAATGCCGATTATTCCAGAAACATCCCCCTTTGCAATGTTATCTTTTTTGACATAAGGCTTTCCAGGTATCACCCTCACATGAGCCATGGTTTCGAGAACTTTCAATGTAGCGTCAATAAAGGGGTTTACAACTTTCACATCCATCTGAACGTCTCCTGTACTCCCACAACCACATGATTCAATGAAAATCGCCCGTTTTCATCTCGACCTTTCGAGCAGAAAGCCGATGGCGATCAGACAACATCATCTGGATTTGTAACATTGTAACGCACGATATTCTTTAAATGCGTGTAGCTATCGATGTCCATCGATTCAAATACCACGGCAATTCCCGAAGTATCCGAGCGCACAACCTTTCCGTCCATTTCCAAAAACAGTGGCGGGCTCATCCCAGAGAGCAAAACCTTGACTTTGCAAGGGGTATTTACCGGCATTTTTTGATCGGTGTTGATAAAAATCCCATTAAGACTCAGATCTCTGGAGCTTCCATCCATGGAAATCTTCGCCGTGTCAGCCTCAACGATGATTTGTGTCCTGAAATGAACGCGCACTTTCTTACGGCGTTCCTCGTCTTTTCTTTTGACCATCTCCAACATATTAATCCCAGCCCCCTTGTGCTTTCTTGACGATTTCAACCCGCCCCGATTCATCGCCCTGGCCGAATCGAAAAAGGCGATTACAGGTAGCTTTTTTGCTCCCGAATATTTCTGCGCTGCTGACTGAAAATATAACCGATTAATCTTTCACGCTCATCGTCTGTGAGATTCAAAAACCGAATCCCCACCTCAAACAGATCTTCATGGCCGTCTGCATGTGGTGTGACACGGATAATTTCCCCCTGGGTTTTGAAAACCCCCATGGGAAAGGTTGGTATGTTTAATGAAATATCCAACAGCTGTCCGACTTCAACCGCTCGGCCGACGATCAAACTTACACCTGAACCACTGATATTCAACGTCTCTTTAACTTCAATGCTATTGGGCTCCTGCTTATCGGCTCCAATGAGGCTGATGATGCGATCAAGTTTTTCATTGATTTGAATCAAAAAACCGGTAAGATCCGAGAACATGCTTTCGGTATACGCTTCATCGCGATCAACCGTCTGCCCAGGATAGGGATTGCGATATGAAGAAAGCAGTCGCTTTACGGATTGCCTGCTCTCAAATGCGCTTCTATCAAGGAGTTTGACACTGGCCCTGATGGAAAAATCGGCTCGAACAAATTCTCTTTTTTCTTGAAATTTTCTTTCCGTCATATCTTAACCCTAGAATAGAAAAAGGCATAGAAAAGGACAGTCATTACAGCTGCCACCTGAAATCCGACCGAGGTGCGGCTTAACACCTGTTGGTATGGGATCATTGAGAAAAAAATCGGAACGCGTGATCTGTCCTTATGATTCACTGTCGTCATAGCTTGTCGAGATCTTTCCCTCCTTGTAAAGTCTCAGAAAGATCTTCACAATTTCGGGATCAAACTGGCTTTCCGCTCCTTGTTCAAGTACTCTTAGGATTGTCTGCTGCGGCATTCTTTTGCGATAGGCCCGATCAGAAGCCATGGCGTCATAAGAGTCTCCCACGAATAATATCCTTGAAAGCAACGGTATGTTATCCCGCCTCAGGCCGTCCGGATACCCCTTTCCATCCCATCGCTCGTGATGGCATCGAATAATTTGCTGCTCTCTGTCCCACAGTCCAAGTTGCCCAACAATTTCTGCGCCGATTACCGGATGCTCTTTAATCTTTTCAAACTCCTCCGCAGTTAGCTTCCCTGGTTTGAGCAATATATCGTCCCGTATACCGATCTTACCGATGTCATGAAGACGCCCGGCAACATTAAGGATATCTAGTTCTTCTCTTGAAATACCCAGCGCCTTTCCAATGAGCAGAGAGATTTCGGTCACCCGATTGGAATGCCGTTGGGTATAGGCGTCTCTTGCCTCAAGAGCCTTGACAAAGGCATAAAGGGTTGCAAACAGGTTTTCATAAATATTTTCATATAAGGCCAGGTTTTCAATGGCATGGGCAGCGTTTTGAGTCATAAAAGATAGATAGTACAGATCTTTTTCGTTGAAGTGGTAGGAATCCTTATAATTGGTAGCAGTAAGCACGCCAAAAATCTTTTCCCTGATTTTCAGTGGAACCATCATAAGGGATCTGATGCACAGAGAAAGCCCTCGGGCACCGTTATTTTCCGAAATCAGCAAGGGGATCTCATCGGAAACCGTTTCCATGACCAGTGGTTCCAACGAACGCAATGAACCGATTCGCGATTCAAACTTCAACGGACTGCCGGTTGTATTTTCGCACTGTTCGAAACCTCCATCCTTTTGATTTTTAAAAGCAGCGGCGACTTCAAAAGGCCGCTGAACCGCCTCATTGATCACATAGAATCGAGTCTCATCGGAATGTGTTATTTCCAGGGCGAGGTTCGTTACGTGCCGAAATACATTGATGCTGGTGCTCAGTGTGGTGAAGTCGCTCATGATCTTATTCAGGATATGAAGCTCCTCCACTTTTTCAAGCAGTTCCTTGTTCAGTTTTTCCAGCCGCCCCTTGCTTTCAACCTCTTTCTTTAAGAGGATGTTTTCCACAAAGAGTTGTCGTTCTCGCAGAACTCGCTGCAAACAAAGCTCCATCTGATTCAGGCTTACCGGTTTTATTAGGAAGTCAACCACACCGTTCTTAAGTGTTTTGAGGGTATTTTCCATTGAGGGATATCCGGTCATAACAACCACCGGAATCGTGTTGTCTTTCATATGAATATATTCGGCAAGCTCCAGCCCATCCATTTCCGGCATGTTAATATCCGTAAAACAACAATCGATACGGTTGGTTTCAAGGATTTTAACCGCCTCACGTCCATTTTTGGCGGTGACGACCTGGAATCCTTTCTTCTTGAAGTACTCATGTGCAATTGACAGGATGTTTTCTTCGTCATCTACAAATAGAATTTTTTTACCGCTATCCATTCACAACTGACCTGAACCATCGATTTTACCGGTAACCACCCATTTTCAGGCTGAAACATGCTGAAATCACATGCAAATATTATACCAGTAAATTATGTGCGATCCCGGTTGTTTCTCCCTGCTTATCGGGCAGATAACCATATCAGTTATCGATCAAATTTGTCAAGATTTTCTTGGAGTTAGCAAATGTCATGAAATTGGATGCCGGGCAGGTCGAAAAGAATACACCCATAGACGCGATAACACCCGAAGTGACACAAATCGTCAAAATTCCGACCTTTATCGACCACGGCAAAACCCGGCGACCATCGAGGTGCCGAAACGCCTGGCAGGGCCAGATTTTACTTTCTAAACCAAATGTTTTAGGAATTAAAAAACACCATCATACTCCGGCTCGTCTGTAATTTCTTTTGATATTTTCTTAAAAATCGCCTATTGATGTTGAACGCGGCCATTTACGGGTGCAATGGTGATTTGAGGCTGACGCCGTTTGTTTTGTTGGGGTGTGCATCAAAGCTTTCCTTAAAAGGAAAATCCTCTACCCCCTATGGATAAATGTACCTTAAGAGAGGTGGTATATGAAAATCTCGGAAATAAAAACCTATGTACTTAAGGCCGAATTGGAAAACCATGGATTCGGATGGTCCCAACGGGTTACCGACAGGCGCCAGACAGCTATCTGTGAAGTTGTTACGGACAGGGGCATCAGCGGGCTTGGCGAAGCCTTTTATTTTGGGGGGCCTGCCGACATTGCGGCCGCCATCATGAAAGACGCTCTGGGCCCATTGCTTATAGGCAAAGATCCCTTTGACACCTGTGTAATCTGGGACAGCCTCTATAACTACACAAGGGATCAAGGAATGAAAGGACTAACCCTGTCTGCCATAAGCGGAATCGACATCGCACTTTGGGATATCAAGGGAAAGGCCTTGGGCTTGCCGGTCTATAAGCTGCTTGGAGGGGCCTATCGAAACCGTGCCAGGGTATATGCCACCGGTCTGTATGAACCGCAAAATGCTTCAAACATCGCTGATGCGCTGGCGCAGGAAGCCCTTGGCTATAAGAAAGAGGGCTTTACCGGCATGAAGCTTAAGATCGGCTACGGTATCCGTACGGATTTGAAGTACATAAAGGCTGTAAGAGAGGCTATCGGAGAAGATCTTTACCTCATGGTGGATGCAAACCATGCATACAATGCGGCCGAAGCCATTAGATTAGCACGGGAAATGGAGCGATTCGATATCTACTGGTTCGAAGAACCCGTACCGCCGGAAGATGTAGACGGCTATCTTGAGGTGAAACAGAACTCAAGCATATTAATCACCGGTGGGGAATGTGAGTACACCCGCTATGGGTTCCGTGAGCTGATCAATCGCAGGGCCGTGGACATCCTGCAACCTGATCTTTGTGCTACCGGAGGGTTTTCGGAGATGATGAAAATCATTGCCATGGCTTCAGCCGCCAATGTTCCTGTCATTCCTCATGTTTGGGGAACCAATGTCGGGCTTGCCGCTTCTCTTCAGCTATTCGCAGCCCTGCCGCATTTCCCGGAGCGTCGTTTCCCCCAGGAGCCCTTCTTTGAGTACGATCGCTCCCCCCATCCACTGAGACAGGGGGTTACCAGGGAAAAATTTGTTACAGAGCAGGGCTACCTGAAGATCCCCGATGGGCCCGGCCTTGGAGTGAGCCTCGATATGGATTTCATAAAAAAGTACACTGCCCGATGACCCCCCCGGGCAGTGAGGAATTTCAAAAGGAGAGCAAACATGGATGATTTCCAATTATTGAAAAACCTATCTGAAGCTTTTGGCATATCGGGCTTTGAAGATGCGGTTCGAGAAAGAATAAAAGACCTTGTCACCCCGCTTGTCGATGATGTCCGCACCGATTCTTTAGGAAATTTGATCGCAACCTTAAACCCGGGCAAAGAATTCACCCTGCTGCTGGACGCCCATATGGATGAAATCGGGTTTATGATAAGCCATGTGGAAGAGAAGGGTTTTCTTAGGTTCGCACAGGTTGGCGGATGGGACGAACGCTTGCTTCCCGCCTTGCGGGTGACGCTTAAAACCCGTGAAGGAAAACAGATAGCCGGCACCATTGGAAGCACGCCTCCCCATATCCAGGATCCTGATGAAAAGAAATCGCCGCTGAAACCGGACGACCTATTTATCGATGTAGGAGCTGGTTCCAGGGAAGATATCGAACAGATGGGAATTCGGGTAGGAGACCCGGTTGCACCGCACGCTGACTTCTTACGGCTGAATGAGACATGCATTATGAGTAAAGCGTTTGATGATCGGGCCGGATGTGCTGCAATCGTAAGAGCCTTGGAAGCACTGAGCTCGGATCGACCCGATTTTACGGTGGTTGGCTGTTTTTCGGTGTGTGAGGAGGTGGGGCTCAGGGGAGCAAGAACCGCGGCATTTCAGATTCAACCCACCGTTGCGATAGCCATTGAAGGAACCGTTGCCGCCGATACACCCGGCACTGCAGACCGCAAGAATCCGACCCGCCTGGGAAAAGGACCGGCCGTGACGCTGGCGGACCGCTCCATCATGGTCCATCCTAAAATGTTCCGGTTCATTACCGAAACCGCTTCCGCCATGGCCATCCCGCACCAGATCAAAACCCCTATTTATGGTTCCACCGATGCGGGTGCCATTCATCTCACAAGGAAAGGGGTGATCACAGGAGTGATCTCAATCCCCTGCCGGTATATCCATTCGCCTAATCTCATCATGAACATGGAGGATTTCACCAATACGGTCAAGCTATTGGTGGCAGTATCCCAGCGGTGCAAGAAGGTATTTTAAGATTCAGGAGCCAACACCTGATGAGATTCAGCCTGCGCTGCTATAAGCTCCCAGTCATACAACATGGGAACGAGATCCAGGCGGCTCCAGACGGGCAACTGATCCGAGTAATGAGAGCTTGCCGGATGACCCGACACCCCTAACGGTACAGCCCACCCCGAATTATCCCAATCCGACAGATCATATACGTATCGGGCCACCGACAGCAGGGTAACCGCAAAAGGGCTTGCTGACGCATAGCCTGCGGCAAGCGGCGTGTCTCCATCACCCCCCATGCCAACCGAGGCAGGATTCAACAGGTTTCTGTGCTGTGGGAAAAGTTCTGACAAAGGATGTTTAGGCTGGGTGTGATGAACCGCACCCCAGCTCCACCCGTTCATGTCATCACCGAACCGCTCTTTAAGAAAAGACAACGTTTCGCTTAAGGCATCCGTTGCCATGGAAACCCATGTTGTACCGGGCGGCAACAAAGAGGGGTCGTCTTTTTCCACCATGGCTGCCATTACAGAAGCCAGCTCCACCAGATGCCGGGGGGCGCCGCGACCGGTGGCGGTAAACATCTCCTTGCAGAGCGAACCCACGTGATGCTCTAAAAATCGTTTCAGTAGCTTGATTCGAAAGGCGCTGTAAATGGTCGGTGCAACCGCGTCGGGCTCCATGGCGCCGTTCCATTGGCAAAGAGACTCAAGCGCCTCGTCTGCAAATGGATCAGGGGGGTTAATCCTGGAAAAAAGCCACAGCATTTTCTGAGCCGGTATTGAAACCCGATCCCCGTGCACGGATTTCATATCTTGCATTGTTGCTTTCTTAATCTTATCCAGCCGTTCAAATATGCGGCGGGCCCGATACTCGGGAACATAATTAAGGGCTATGTAATAAGGATAGTCTTTATCAGATATGCGGTTGTTGGCCGTAACGATAAATCCGGTTTTCGGGTTTTGAATCCGTAACGCTTCTGCAAACGGGATATTGCCGCGCCATTCGAAATCGCCTGTCCATCCAGGCACCGGCAGCCACGCATTTGCCATGGGCCGAATCGGCACCTGTCCTCGATGAAGGTAGGCGATGGTTCCGTTTGTGTCTGAAAACAAAAAATTGTTGCAGGGATCGACCCATTTTTCCATTGCAGCATCCATCTCCTCAACGCTACCTGCCCGCATCATCGGAAGCAGACACTCGAAACCCACATATGGAGCTGCAGTTGCCGTGTATTTAAAAGCAAGCCCGTAACCTTCTGCAGGCCCCCCGCTGATGATGGGGCCGTGTTGGGTAACCACAACGTCGATCTCACGAGGTGCCGAATTTCTAACCCTTATGGTCTCGCGCCTGATTTCGGCCTCTTTCCATTCGCCCTTAAATTCGTATTTGGCGGGATCTTCTGCTGAAAACCGCTCCACGTAAAGATCCTGGTAGTCGGCCTGGGCGTGGGTTACGCACCAGGCCACGCTGGGGTTATGTCCGAAATGGGGAAAACCAGGGCATCCCGGAAAAGAAAGCCCGATGACGTCGAATTCCGGGCAGCGGATATGGTTCTGATAGTACACATTTGGGGTATCCAGCAGACGGTGCGAGTCTCCGGCCAAAAACGGTCTGCCGGTGGCGGTCCTGGAGCCGTGAACCGCCCAGCTGTTGCTGCCGGCCTCTGGATGTTCCCTTAACCACTGGATGGCCCCGATGTTCTTGCTTAGCTCCTGCAGGCCATCAAGTGCCGGACCGTCATAGCCATGCCCCGGCGGAACTATGACCAGGTGGCCCGGCTGATATCCCCTCAGCAGTTCGGCTGCTTTTTCCGGCCCCAGGGTATTGACAAGCTTTGCCCGCCACAATTTCCCTTCGAAAACCCCCATGAAAATATGTCGCACCTTGTATACGGCAAAACAATCCCAGCCCCTCCAGGGTTCCGGCTGTTCATCGAGAAGGCGGTATTCGATGGGCAGACTGTTCGAATGTTTGATAAAACTGTTTACCCCTGCGGTATATGCATCCAGCATGGCGCGGGTTTCGGCATTAACGGCCTGGTAGTCTCTTTTTACCGTGGCACCTATACCAAACCGGCGCATGGTGATATCCTTGATCAGCTCGTCGCTGCCGAACCACTCAGACAAACGCCCGTATGCATGACGCCGATCGTAATCCATATGCCAAAGTCGGTCCTGGGCGGTTACAAACCCCTGTCCGAAGAAGGCGTCATGAACAGTTTTTGCAGACAGATGCGGGATACCGAAACGATCCCTGTAGATTTCGATGGGAGCCTCTATGCCTTTTAATCGAAAGGACCCGGATGTCTGCGGCAGGGCCGATTTAAAATCCTTCTCGGAAATATCCTTTTGTTTCATGCTTTCCTTTCTATATGATTAATGATCAAAGAAGCGCTGTTTAAGGGAGGCGGGCGCCCCCCCTTAAACAGCGCTCTCCGACAGGGTTCATTCCCTATTTCCAAAACGCCTCGTTGTATCGCGGCACCTCGTCTCTACCAACGGTGATGTTCAGCTCCTTGTTTCTGGCGAAAATCTGGTGTACAATGAAAAATGGCATCCAGTATGCCTCTTTTACGATCCTTATCTGTGCCTTTCGATAAAGTTCTTTCCGCCTCGTTGAATCCACGGTATCACGGGCTTCCTGAAGCCAGTCGTTAAGCTCTTGATCGTGGTTGTAACATTTTCCCTCCTTGAGCATAAACCAGGAAGGCAGTATGGCGTCTGCATCGAAGATGTTGTAGGAACCCCAGGTAAAATTGCCTATACCGGTTACCTTGCGAGCATTACGAAGCTTTATCAGCTGCCCCGTGTTTCCCGTGTAGTCCTTTATATTCACTTTGATACCCACCTCCTGAAGATAACCCATGGCTGCCTGATTCGGTTGGTTTTGATAGCCGGCGTATTGCCATAGATCTATTTCAAAGCCCTTTTCATAGCCGGCTTCCTTGAGAAGAGCCTTGGCTTTTTCTGGATTGTACTCATAATCCAGTTCTTTCACTATCGGATCATAGCCCCAGTGCAACGGGTTCAATGGACCATGCAGCTCCCCGGCATGGCCGCCCATGATATTTTCGATGATGGCCTTACGATCGATGGCGTGGATGATTGCCTGACGAACTCTCTTGTCGTTCCAGGGACCTTTGGAGGCCACTGCCGATCCGTCAAATTGCCAGAAGTTAACCCTGAGAATGGGAACTTCCATGGGAACAACCCTAGGGTGTTTCTCAAACATCTGCCAAAGATCAGGGGTGTAATTCTGGCCGAAATCGATCCCCCCTGAAATCAGTTCAGCGGCCCGGGTCGATATCTCGGGTATGATCCGGCAAATCACATTTTCGATCTTGGGGATTCCTTTTTTCCAGTAGTTGGGATTTTTCTTAAGCACGATCTGGGATCCTCTATCCCATTTGACGAACATGTACGGCCCGGACCCCATGGGCGCTTCGGCCACCTTCTGATCCCCTACCTTCCTGCAATAAACAGGATCGTAAACAAACAGGGTGTTGAGTCTTTCCAGCACTATGGGATAGGGTTTGTAGGTGATAATACGGAAAGTGATATCGTCGATCACCTCTACTTTCTTAATCCACTTGAAATTGCCCAGCTGGGGCGATTTCTGCTTCTCATCCAGTATGCGTTCTTCGATAGTGTAACGAATGGCCTCTGCATTACAGGGATTGCCGTTATGGAATTTGACGCCGGGTTGAATTTTAAACTCCCAGGTGGTGGGATTGATGATCTTCCAGCTTCTGGCCAGCCCGGGGAGAATCTGTCCGGTGTCCGGATTTCGGGTAACCAAGGAATCCCAGATCATGTATCCCAGCTGAATGGTGACCCGAAGGGTTGACTGGTAATGGTCCAGAGTCGAAAATCGTTCCTGAAACCCGATCTTCAGGGTATCCTTCCTGGCGCCAAACGACGGCAGTGCAAAAAAAACGATCGTCAAAAAAAGTATTGCCGTAAAAATAAACCTGTACTTTCTCATGGTAACCTCCTTTTTGGATTAATAAGATGATGACAGTCTACCTTTGGCCTCTCGTTCCACAAGCCAACATTTGGCCCCGTGTTTATCATTTATGATAAACATCGGTGGCCGCTGGCTATTACACTGTTTCATGACCCGATTGCATCTAGGAGCAAAAAGACAGCCTGGAGGCATCCGGATCAAATTCGGCACAACACCGGGTATTTCCTGAAGCGGTGTTTTCCCCTCCTTGAACTTTGAACCCAGTTTGGGGATGGATTTCATCAGACCGGTTGTATAGGGATGCAGGGATTGGGTAAACAGGATGTCTATAGGAGAATACTCTACCACCTCACCGGCATACATTACCACCACATGATCACTCATTTCGGCAATAACCCCCAGATCATGGGTAATCATCATGATCGCCATCCCCAGCTCTTCTTGAAGATGAAGCATCAGGTTCAGGATCTGAGCTTGAATGGTAACATCCAGAGCCGTGGTAGGCTCATCGGCGATCAACAGCTTCGGTTTGCAAGCCATGGCCATGGCAATCATGGCCCTCTGTCGCATACCGCCGGAAAGTTGATGCGGGTATTCATGTGCTCGTTTTTCAGGTGCTGGAATACCGACCATCTTAAGCATCTCGATCGATTGGTTCAATGCGTCTTTTAAATTCATATTCTGATGGATTACATAAGTTTCCGATATCTGATTTCCTATGGTGTATACCGGGTTAAGGGAGGTCATGGGCTCCTGGAAAATCATTGAAATCCTGTTTCCGCGAATATTTCGCATCTCAGACTCGCTTGCCTGAAGCAAATCCTGTCCGTCCATCAAAATGGCCCCCTTTCGGATCCTGCCGGGCGGATCAGGGATAAGCCTCATAATCGATAGCGCGGTTACCGATTTTCCGCAACCCGATTCCCCCAAAATGCCGAGGGTTTGCCCCCGGGCTATATCGAAGCTCACTCCGTCGACTGCCTTGACGATTCCTTCAGGAGTAAAAAAATGAGTGTGAAGATCCTTAACCCTTAACAGCTTTTCCGACATGAAACTCTTACCTACGTTAAGCGGCTCATCGTTCCGCGTTCCGGGTTAAAAACCCCAAATGCAACGTATTAAAAGGATGCCTATATGTTGTGGTATAATCTGTTTTAACCCATTTGTTTATGATGAATTTTCCAGATTCCGCTCGATATTGCAAGCGGCTTCAATCGGTTGTAACCCACTGACCCCGAACCCTGAACCTTAAAACCGATCAGTTTAGGTTTTAATTAAACAGATGACAGCTCACATAGTGGCGGTCTGCAACCGCCACCCGTCGGGGCTCTGCCTTCCGACATATCGACATCACCCGGGGGCATCGGGTATGAAACCGACACCCAGGGGGCGGATTAATAGGGCTGGGTACGTCGCCTTTTAGCAGTTTGCGTTTTAGGCGGCGCTGCCGTCCACCCGGCTCTGCCTTGGGCACTGCTTCCAGCAATGCGATGGTGTATGGATGCCTGGGATTCAGGTAGAGCTCTTTGTCCGAGGCCTCTTCCACCAGCTTGCCCAGATACATGACCGCAATGCGGTCTGAAACATGCTCCACCACACTCAAGTCATGGGCAATCACAATATAGGAAAGATCAAACCGTGTTTTCAACGAATCCAGCAGGTTAATCACCTGGGCCTGGATCGACACATCCAGTGCAGAAACCGGCTCGTCGGCCACGACCAGTTTGGGGGACATGGCAAGGGCTCGTGCAATGCCTATGCGCTGACGCTGGCCGCCGGAAAACTCATGGGGATACCGCGCCATATGCTCTGCCTGAAGGCCCACGCTTTCAAGCAATTGACAAATCTTCACCTCCCATTGGTCGGAAGGCACCAGATGATGAACCCGAAGCGACTCCCCGATGATTTCTTTAACTCGCATTCTGGGGTTCAATGAGGAGTATGGATCCTGAAATATCATCTGCATCTGTGTTCGGAGATGGATAAGCTCAGAACGTTTCAGCCGGGTCATATCCCTGCCTTGAAAAACGATCCGGCCATCTGTGGGTTCATAGAGTCTCATCAGACAACGCCCCACGGTTGTCTTACCGCAGCCGGATTCCCCCACAAGTCCCAATGTCTCTCCTGATTTCAACGAAAAACTGACGCCATCCACGGCATATACATAGCCAACGGTCTTTCCTAACAGACCCTTTGTAATAGGAAAGTATTTTTTTAACCCCCAAACCTCTAAAAGCGTATGGTTTGAAGCATTCATGATCAGCTTTTTCTCAGATGCGGATCCATCACATCGCGAAGTGCGTCTCCCAGAAGGTTGATACCCAGCGCACTGATAAAAATAGCGGCTCCGGGAAGGGCAGCCAACCACCACTGCATCAGCATGTAGTCTCTTCCCTCCGCCAGCATGGTTCCCCAGCTCGGTGTTGGCGGCTGGATACCCAGGCCGAGAAAACTTAGCAATGACTCGCGGATGATTGCACGCGCAACTTCCACGGTGGCAAGCACGGTTAAGCTGGGAACCAGGTTGGGCAGTACATGCCGCAGCAGGATACGCCTGGTTGTGAAGGCAAGGCTGGTTGCTGCCAGGACATATTCTTGCTCCCGCTGTTTCATGGTTTCGATTCGGGTGACCCTGGTAAAAACCGTCCAGCCGGTTACACCGAGGGCAATGATAATATTCTGCAGGCTGGGACCCAATACAGCCACCAGGCTCATGGCCAGCAGAATAAACGGAAAACCCATCATTGCGTTTACCATAAAAGAGATGACGGAATCTATTTTCCCACCATAGTACCCGGCCAGAAGCCCAAGCACAACGCCGATAAGCACCTGCAACATCACAGCAGCCACCCCCACCACCAGGGAAATCCGAGACCCGTACATGATCCGGGTGAGGATATCCCGGCCGAGATGATCTGTTCCGAGCAGATGATCGAAGCTGCCTCCTTTCAACCAAACAGGAGGATCCAGGCGTTTCATTATGTTCTGTTTGAAAGGATCATAGGGTGCCAGCACGGGGCAAAAAACAGCACTGATGATCAAACACGACAGCAGAACGGCACCGACAACCCCGAGGCGAAGATGCCACATCTTGCGAAAAATCAGGTTAAATTTCGACGGCACAACATCTTCCGAAAGGCGATCCAGCTCTGTGTTCTCAAAACTTATGCTCATTTCCTCTTTCCCGTGGGTCATTAATCCAGACGGATGCGTGGATCTATAAAAGCTGCGACAATATCTGCCATCAGATTTGCCAGTATAATGCACATGGCAAAGATCACCACAATGGCCTGAACTACGGGATAGTCCCCCATACGGATGGAATCAACTGCCAGGCGTCCCAATCCCGGCCAGGCAAACACGGTCTCGGTGACGACGGCTCCTCCCAGCAGCGCTCCAAACTGCATGCCTGAAACGGTTACGACCGGTATGGCAGCATTTTTAAAGGCGTGTTTGATCAACACTCTTCTTTCTTCCAGACCCTTGGCCCGGGCGGTCCGAATATAGTCCTGATTTAGTACCTCCAACATTCCAGAGCGCACCAGTCGCATATTGACCGGTAGAATCCAGGAGCCGAGGGTGATGGCCGGAAGCACCAGATGAAGCAGGGAGTCGGAACCGGAAATTGGCAACACCCCCAACCAGACCCCAAAAACAATGATCAGCATGATGCCGAACCAGTAAAGCGGCATGGCCTGACCAACCAGCGCAATAAAAGTTGCAATGTTGTCCATGATTGAGTACCGCCTGATGGCGGCAATCATTCCTACCGGTATGGCCACAAAATTGATAACGATCAACGATGCGATGGCCAGTTTCAGGGTGGCCGGAAACCGCTCTGCAATTAATCGGATAGCCGGAACTTTTGCAACGAAAGAAATTCCGAAGTCGCCGTGAAGCACTACCTTGCTCAGAAAATCGATATACTGAACGATAACCGGCCGGTCTAGCCCCATCTGTTTTTTGAAAGTAGCAATATCTTCCATCTCGGCTTCCGGCGGCAGCAGCAAAAGCGCAGGGTCGGTGTTCAGAAAAAGTAGAAAAAACGAGAGCATCGAGATCACCAGGCAGACACCGATGGCCTCAACAAGTCGCTTGATGATATATGTTCTCAAAACAATATGCTCCTCTGCCTACCGTACGTGATGCTTTTGATACGGTAAGCTGCAAGCGATTTCAGAGTGAAAAATCGCACACTTACAGATCATCCCTTGGTTGAATAAGGCTTTTTCCGGCGAGTGACGGTTTACAGCAGATATTTCTTACCATGAGTATCCGCCAAAGCATAAGCTCAAGCGGCTGCCTTCATACAAAATTTGCATACACGCTCAAATGGTAGGCTGTCAATAAAAAATACCGTAAAGTTGCCAATGGATCTAAAGTGATCTAAAGTGCCTAAAGTTAAGGTATCGCTTCGCTCTTCCATTGTAAAAATAGATCAAATTCCTTAACTTTACCCCGCAGTTGCATAAATAACAGCATAGTAAAATGGCTTGTACGTATGATTTATCAGTAACAGACACCTGTGCCTTTTGGGTAGTTTTAAAACAACGGGGTTTAGTTCACTTAAGCTCACCCCGTAGTTGCCCAAATTACAACTACAACAAATTGTCGATATGATGTCGTTAAGCGCCTATTGTGCCGTCATCGAAGGATAGTAAAGTGTATTTTGCCTTTAAAAATTTCATTCGACGCCATCATATAAGGCATTTCCTATAAATATGAGGTGCGAAACTTTAGTTACGACAAATATATTCTCGAAGCGGCTGCCAGGCTCGGTTTTAGGCTCATTTTTATGCGAGTTTTGAGCGCGCAAAAATCCGATTGTCCGGCGAAATTAAACGAGTTTTAGTGTTCACCGAGAATTGCTTATGCTATTGACACTTTGCAAGTAAATTGGCTAAGGTCTATTTCAATGTTTCATTCAATATAAATGTCAGCGGAATATTCGCATGAATCAGAAAACCGACATTCTTGTGATAGGCGGCGGCGCCATAGGGGTCTGCTCGGCCTATTATCTAAGCGAGCAGGGACGAAACGTGATGATCGTGGAGAAGGGGGAAATCTGTTCGGGCAGCTCCTACGGGAACGCCGGCATGATTGTGCCCAGCCACAGTATACCACTGGCCGCCCCGGGGGTCGTATCTAAAGGTATAAGATGGTTATTCAATCCGAAAAGCCCGTTTTACATCAAACCTCGTTTTAGCCTTGAATTCTTTTCCTGGCTGTGGAAATTTCATCGCGCCTGCAACCGACATCACATGCATCGATCCATTCCCGTGATTCGAGATCTGAATCTGGCAAGCCTTCAGCTATTCGAAAAACTTGCAACCATAGACGGTCTTGATTTTGGGTTTGAAAAGAAGGGAATGCTTTCAATTTTTAATTCAAAGAAGGGGCTTGATGAAGGGCTGGAAGAAGCCCGTCTTATGCAGGCAAGCGGCCTTGAAGCCCGCATCCTCAGTGCCCAGGAGATTCAAGAACTCATCCCCCACAGCCGGGTTACTGCCGCCGGAGGCGTTTTTTATCCCCAGGATGCATGTATCATTCCCCAACCGTTCGTCACCGAAACGGCCCGGTTTATCGAGAAAAAAGGGGTTCAGATTCAAACGTTCACTGAAGTGCTGGGTTTTGAGATCACCGATGGCCGCATAACAACCGTTAAAACAACTCGTGGTGATATCACCGCTAAAGAAGTGGTACTTGCCGGGGGGGTATGGTCACCTGAAATCGTTCGGGATTTAAAAATAAAGCTGCCAATCCAGCCGGCAAAAGGATACAGCATCACATACCACAGACCTCACCGATGCCCTGAGCTTCCCATTGCCATGGCAGAGGCGAAAGTGATCCTAACCCCCATGGGTGATACCATGCGATTTGCAGGCACTCTTGAACTTGCGGGGTTTGATCTCTCTATAAACATGCGAAGAGTTCAGGCCATTATCAATAATGTTCCCAAATACCTGCCTGAGATGCATCACGATTCTCTTAATCTGATTGAAATCTGGCGCGGGCTGCGGCCATGCACCCCGGATGGCCTTCCTTTTATCGGACGACCGCCCCGTTACAAAAACCTCATCATTGCAGCCGGACATGCAATGATCGGCATCTCTCTGTCCCCCATAACCGGCAAGCTTGTCTCACAGCTTGCCGCGCATGAAAACACCCTTATAGATCTAACCCCACTTAGAATCGATCGGTTTGGTTGAAAGGGGTTTAGGCTTGATCTTACTTGAGTTTGCCGATTTCGACCAGCATCTCTTTTAGTTGCTCTCGCTGCGATGCGCTAAGAGGGCCGACGGGTGCGCGCGGAGGTCCTCCTGCAAACCCCACCATTTCTGCGCCCGCTTTCAGCATGGCAGGATGGGTTCCTAGAGTAAATGCGCGCCTAATCGGCGTTAGCCGTTTTTGAAATTCTTTGGCGACATCAAGATCCCCTTTCACAAAGTTTTCATAGATGCCCACGGCAATTTCGGGAGCAACGTTGGCGGTTGCAACGATGGCCGCTGCCGCTCCTTGCAAAAGTGCAGGAAAAATCAAAGCATCGTTTCCCATTACAAAACGAAATCCCTGGGGGGCCTGAAACAAATAGGCCAGCGCATTGGAAAAATCTCCGGAACTGTCTTTGATTCCAACGATATTGTCAAAAGTTTCAACCAACCGCATCACCAGCCCGACCGAAAGAGAATTTCCCGTTCGGGCAGGAAGATTATAAAGCAGAATCGGAATATCAACTGATCTTGCAATCGCAGCATAGTGGTTGAACATTTCCTCTTCATTGGGCTTGATGTAGCTGGGTGTCAACACTGAGATGCAGTCTGCGCCTGCCTGCTGCGCGAGCTCAGATAGCCGAACCGCCTCACGTGTGGAATTGGCGCATGTGCCTACATACACTGGCACCCGCCTGTCAACATACGCAACTGTCCAATGATACACCCTTTTTTTCTCCTCAACACTAAGCGCCCAGAACTCTCCTGCAGTACCAACCGAAAATATTCCATGGACACCGGCTTCGATCATAGCGTCCACCAGCTTCTGGAACCCCCTTTCATCCAATTCCTCATCTTCTGTCATAGGGGTTATGATGGCAGGGATGATTCCACGAACAAATTGAGCTTCCATATCCAGTACCTCCTTTCAACCGGCGATCTTCTTTAAAACCATTGTTTTAATCACAGAGACCAAACGATAGCTCTGAGCATTTATTAACCCGATTATCGAAAAAAGCCAAGTTAGTTTATGGGATAGGCATTTAGCGCAAGCCTTTTAAAAAAACCCCTCCATCGGTGATTGAAACACATCTCTTGTTTATTCAACACCGTTTTGATAATCTAACAGCAGGGAGACCTTTGAAGAATGTTCATTTTTGCAAGGGGCTTGTGGCATGTTTATGGAATATTTTGCCGCAGCCTGTGTATTGTGAGGGATCTTCAAAGAACTGACCCTCTGTTCCACAACCATGTCCGAAAGATTCAACCATTACTCCAAGAGGCTTTACTGTCAATGTTGAACCATGTGTCAGTGCACCTGTTACCTTTTGCTTTCATCATGGTGGTGGTCCTCATGCCGGCTTCGGCGGCTGCCGCTGTGCTTTCATTGGATGTTGAATTGGGCTTCAGCGGCCGTTTTCAGCTCGGCAAATGGACTCCTGTAACAATCTTCATAGAGAACCGGGGCCGGCCAGTAACCGGCCAGCTGGAAATCATCGTTACTTCCGGAAGCGAATATCGAGGGGATGTGCATCGGGTGACGTACGCTAGGACTGTTGAACTTCCCTACCAGTCACGAAAACGATTCTCGTTCATCATCCGAATCGAGTCCGTTACACACAGAATGATCGTTCGCCTGCAGAAAGCGGAAACAACAATGGTGTCCCGCTCCATAAACCTTAAGCCTTTCTTTACCACCAAGGAGCTGGGAATCGTTTCGGGCATTGCGATTTCCCCTGATTTTTTATCTGCGCTGCCTGCAAGCGTCTTTCCTGTGGTGGTTCGCCCGGAATTCTATCCTGATATCTGGTATGGCTACCATGGTGTGAAGGTCGCCATCGTAAGCGCAGATATGCTCATGCGCCTCAGCGAGAAGCAGTTTCAAGCCATGGAAGATTGGATAGCAAATGGGGGGTATTTGATCGCGGCAAGCTCAATAAACTATGGGCCACTGTTGCAGGAAAGAACCTCGCGGCTGCTGCCTGTGAAGGTGCGGGGGCATCGGTCGTTTTTCGAACTCAATGCCCTCTCCGCCTTTTGCGGGGAGACGATCGTAAGCAAAGATCCCTTTCTCGTCCTGGATGCAGAAGTGGAGAATTCCAGGGTTCTGATTAAAGAAGATAACCTCCCTCTGATATCCCAGCGGGATATGGGCATCGGAAAAATTCTTTTTCTGGCGTTCGATTTTATGAAACCGCCCTTTAGCCGCTGGAAATTAAGACGAACCCTCTGGGAGCATCTGCTGTCATTAGGCCCGTCACAAGCTCTTAGCGATGTGAAGATCCCCGATGGGACCATTCGAAAGGCTTTGTTATCCACGATGCCATCGGTGTTCCCGAGCTTTAGAACAATTTCTGTGCTGCTTGTGTTTTATGTTGTTGTCATGGGATTCGGTTATCATAAGTTAAAACATCGCGCCGGCGATAAGCCGAAATTCGCGGGTTATATCGTGCTGTTCATAGCGGCATTTACCGGAGTAGTTTATGCAGCGTTCATATACTCGAATCGCAAAAAAAACCTGACCTACAACAGCTTTTCGCATATAATATACCATGGTCAGGATTCGATGGCCTCCATCGAACAGGTGATCGGACTGTACTCGATAAAAGCCACACCGTATGAGGTTCGATTCGGCCCAGAGTTCCTTCCGATCCGTCCTCTATGGGTAAAAAACAAAGACAACAGGATACCCAACTCGTATCTATTCTACGATAACAACGAGACAACATGGCTTGCCGGATACGCACAAAGATGGTCCTCCAATTTTTTTATCATCGAATCCAGTATCGGCTTTCCCGTCTTCGCACAAGTGTTGGAAGATGAAAAAGGTTTCACAATCTTGATCCAAAACAGGACGGCTCATGATATAAAGGCTTGCTGGGGATATGTGAGAGGTCATTATTTTTCTTTAGGAGATATTTTTTCGAACACCAAAGACACATGGCGTATACGGGCATCCCAATTGGTAAACAAAGAAAACATGAACCAGCGTACCACCGATCACTGGGGGGAGTTATCCGCCAATCTTATGGAGGCGGTACATTTGAACTATCAATCAAAACCCGATACAATGTGTCTTGTGGGTTGGATTTCCCCCGGGCCTCTTCCTGTAACGGTTGACCCATCAGACCATTCAGGTAAAAACATGACACTCGTACAATGGGCCATACCGGTAGGGGCTGCTGGCTTTATGAGCCTTTCTGAAACGGAACAAAGCTTTGGGCAAGAGCAGAGAAGCAATGAATCTTGATTTTATGGCTGATGAATCCGAAAGAACTCTCGCTGCCTTTTTCTCACCCATGGTGCTGGCGGTGTTGTTTCATGGGATTTGGGTCGCATCTGCGCTGTTGTTGCTGTTCTGGCCCAGGCAGGCGCTTTTCCATTTTCTTGGCCCAGACCATCAGGGGCCGCTTACCTTTTTTCTGGTTTTAGCAGCAACGCTTATCATCACATCCTATATAAATCTTCGATGCGGGCGAGGAGAGATCATCAATACAGGTATGTTTTCAGAATACAGAAAAGAAGCCGTCGCCACGGAGAAACAAAGAGACTTCTTTCAATATGCCCTATGGGTGTTTCTTTTGCACATATGCCATTTGATGATACCCTATGCACCGCTGTTTGTCTTGGCCGCTGCTGTTTCCGGTATCACATGGTCTGTGTTTCTAAAGGCGCTATCCATCCTGCTCACCGCTTCTGTGCTTTGCCGGATGGTTGGCTTCCTGATGTATCTTCTTTGGGGAAGGTTTCGCATGGAAGGGTATTTGATTTCAAGAACGTTTATCATCGTGTTTATAATCGTAACGGCGGTGTTTGCACCTGGCCTAAGCCCCTTGCGCGTCCTGTACGGGCTGCAGTCGGGGATGGGAGGGCTCGGTGATAAGCATGATATGGGGTCGTATAGATCTTATATGAGCGTTGCCGTATCGATAATTGTTTTTCTTATGTTGCTCTGCCAGATACTGATACGCCGCCATATCCACAGGGAGATCCGAAGCTGATGGCTGAGCTTTCGTTTGTAGAAAGCATATCTAGACTAAAAAGGCGATTTTTTATCCGCCGGGTTTGTTTCACGCTGTTTATCTCCGGAGCCGTATTCTTATTGGCTTACACGATTGGCGTTGGATTTGAGAGAAGCGGGCTGTTTGAATTTAAAAGATCAGTGCCTATCTACGGGGTCTATTTTGGCATTTCCATCGCAGCGGCCGTCCTGTATTCAGTCATCAGCAGAAAAAAAAGCTTTGCTCGATTTTTGATCGATATGGATGCTCGCCTGAACCTTAAAGACACGATCAGCACGGCATATGAATATTATCGGAAAGAGAAGACATCGGCTCTGGGATCGCTGCTGCTGGCAGATGCGTCTTTGAAGCTCTCCCGGTTGAACAGAAAGCAGCTATTTCCCTCAAGGCATCCGGTTATTTACGCGCTGGTTGGCAGTCTTTTACTTATAAATGCATTGCTGCTTTCCATGGATCGTCTCTCCGTCGCTTCCAGGCAACCGGTTTCCATGGTTGAAAGTTTAAGAAGTCGTTTCACGTTTTTTCAAGATTCACCGTCGTCTCCTAAAACTGCTTCACAAAATACAAGCTATCAAAAACTTAAGACTATTGCTAAGAAACTGAACGAACCGTCATCGACGCGAAAAGAGATTTTGACCGCACTGAATGAATTGCTGGAAGAAGTCCAGAACCACAAATCGCTTCTTTCAAAACAAACCCGTTCATCTCCCGGTGGTGAAACCCTTAAGGGTCTTTCGTATCGAACTTACCCGGTATATGACGAAAGTTCGCTGAGTCGATTAAAAGAATTGTTTCAGGCGATGTTCTCCGATGAAATACCTGAGAAGATCCAAAAGGACTCTGTTCTATTAGCGGAATATCTTCGGCTTGAAACATTCCTTAAGCAGGTGGAAGACAGCATCAAGGGAACCGATTCTCAAAGGGAACCGATGGAGTATACAAATCGCGTAACGCCTGGCAGAGAACAGGGCCGGAAAAACAACCCGGATAGAAACAGGGGCAACTCCAAGAGAGGGGCCGAGGCAACGGCATCGGGCAGGGAGGAGGAGCGACCCGCTGATTTCTCCGCCAATGCAAAATATCCCGGCCAGGATCAGAGCGGTGCAGGTGACGCTGAAGATTATATGAATGAGGATGAAGATATCTCTCTTTTACCGGGAAGCTCAAAATCAAAAGGCCAAAAAAAATCTCCTTATGAAATCCAAAGAAGAAAAGGGCCGGTCATCCAGGATAAAGTGATGCCGGCTGAAAAAGAAGATTTTACCGTTTATATCCGGGCGTTGACAGGTATCGGAAAGGCGAAAGTTAAACAGAAAGACATCGCCCGTCGCTATCAGAGAGAAGTTGAAAGCATTCTTAAAAAAGAAGAGATCCCGTTGAATTATCGAGAATTTATCAAAAACTATTTTTTATCCATCGGACTTGGAAAGGAACCATAAGTGGATGTGAGCATTGCCCACAAGAAGGTGAATTCCGTAAAAGAAAACTATGAGAGAATCTGCGAAGCGCTCTCCCAGATAATTGTGGGGCAGCAATTGCTCATCAAACACATTTTTATATGTCTTCTTTGCGGAGGACATGCGCTCATCGAAGGAGTACCCGGCCTGGGAAAAACGCTTATTGTAAAATCGTTGAGCAGAATCATGGATCTAAAATATTCCAGGATTCAGTTTACCCCTGATTTGATGCCGGCCGATATCCTGGGCACAAACATCGTCAATGAGGATGAAAGGGGAAACCGGATATTTCAGTTTTACAAGGGGCCCATATTCGGGCAGTTGATTTTAGCCGATGAAATCAACCGGGCCAGCCCTAAAACGCAATCCGCACTTCTTGAAGCTATGCAGGAAGAAAAAGTCACCGTTTTTGGAAAGCAGTATGCCTTACATCCGCCGTTCATGGTGCTGGCAACACAAAACCCCATTGAGATGGAAGGAACCTATCCACTGCCGGAAGCTCAGATTGACAGGTTCTTTTTCAAGTTGAAGATTCACTACCCGGATCAAGACCAGTTGCTGGAAATAATAGACAAGACCACGGGCAATTATGAGCCCGAGATAAAACATGTGATCGATGCCGCCACCATCCTTGAAATGAAAACACTGATCAAGGAAGTTCCCATAGCCACTCATGTAAAACAGCATGCCATCCGGATGGTTTTAGGGACCCATCCGGATCATCCCCTGGCTTCTGATAACGTGAAACAGTATGTGCTTTACGGGGCAAGCCCGAGAGGGGTTCAAACGCTTGTGCTGGCCGGAAAAGTATCGGCGCTGATGGAGGGCCGGTACAATGTTTCCATCGAAGATATCAACGCCATTGCAAAACCGGCCTTGAGACACCGAGTGGTGTTAAAGATGAGGATAATCTCATCGAGGAAATCATAAAGAATACGACGGAAAAATCCCGTGGTTAAGCGGCCTGAACCGGCAATTCTCGTTGAAACCCGGGCTATGAGCATAATGGTCGCATTTTGAAGCATGGGAGGCTTGCGAAAAAGTGCGCCTAAAATCGAGCAGTGCATAGGCTTTTCATAAGCTTTAAAATCCTGTTTTACCAGATAATGATAAATGGCGTTTAATCGAATAAAATTTTTGAAGGCAAAATAATTATATCGAAGCACTTAGGCGGCAGCCAATAGGAAACATCGAACTCAGGCACATAGTAAGGGCTCTCAAGCTACCGAGACGTTGACCCCCTGGTTTAATCGCTTCGTTAACTCTGATTGTGCCGTCATGGAAGCGGGTAGATTGTATTTTGCCTTCCAAAAATTTCATTCGATACCGCCATATGAGGCTTTTCAAAGGATTGAAATGTTAAAAATGCAACCATTCTTCGGCTTACAAGCTGGGTTTCACCAAGAATTGCTGGGGCCGAACAGAATCGCCTCGAGGAGCACCCATGACGGAAACCGTGGAATCGTTTATTGACGAAGCCTTTCTGAAAAATCTCGAAAACTTCAAATTT